>JBBRVV010000310.1:0-3313 GCA_038246525.1 Pseudanabaenales cyanobacterium | reverse complement strand
GGTTTTTTGGGGAAGCCAGGGCGTACTTGATCCCAAGTTGTGGCTCCACCCATAGACCAGATTTTTTTTAGTTCGGCAGTGGTAATATCCTTTGCCCAGGTATTTTGCGGATTGACTACCACGGTCAGAGCATCATAGGCGATCGCTAATTCGAGGTAACGCACATTATTCTGGCGACAGGTTTCCATTTCTTTAGTCGAGATCGGACGAGAAGCATCATTTATGTCAGTTTCGCCCGCACAAAATTTCTTAAATCCGCCACCAGTCCCAGAAAAAGCCGATTCAGCGTTGATTTTCCCCACATTTGCCGCATTGTATCTTTCCGCGATCGCTTTGGTAATTGGATAAACTGTGCTTGAGCCATCCACCGTAATATTTTTGGGCGGAGCAGGTGGAGCTTCGGGTGGGCTACAGGACTGTACTAGGGAAGTCAAGCCAATCAAAGTGGCTAACGTCACCACCAATTTTAGGGATTTAGGAAAGCTGTTTGTAGTCATGTTCATAATTGGCATTAGGGATTGACACTAAGAATTAGCATTAGATATTGAGATATTGGCAAACAGACTTTTGGCAAATTAGACAACCACTTATAAATAGCTTCTCGGCAAGATTTCCAGAATATTATTTTAATAAATGGAGCGATTTTAAAGGGGATTTTAAGTGGCAATTAGCAGATGATCTTGAAATTACAGAGATTTTCGATCAAATTCACCACAAAAAAGTTCGTAGAGCGCTACCCCACATCAGATTTTTGGATTTTTTGGATTTTTTCTGCATCAAGTTCTAACTCAATTTGCAGTAAATGCAGTTAAATTTTGATCCAGATTAAGAACAAGTTAAGAGAAGATCATGATCAGACCGTAAGCTAGAAAATTTTTTAGAAAGAGACTGAATTTTAATTTAATTCATTTTATTTTTAGCTGTTAGGTCTTACATCAAAACATCTATAAATTATCATTTTAAGAAAATATGACAGTTTAATTTATGCTTAAGCATTAGTTATGAAAAGGTTAAGTTCTGCATTTACATCCAGATGGATTGATTGTTTTTGTCCGCTCTCTCAGCTTCTGGCTCAATTTTAATTAGCTAGGATTAATTTGCCAAATTGCGCCATATTTAGTCTGTAGTGCTTCCCATGCTTCAATTTGCCCCACTGCATACTCGCCAGGCTTGCCCCATTGCAGAAAAATGCTTAGCAGAGACTTTTGCTCATCCCCCAATAATCGGATAGCATAGGTAATGAAGTTGCCTCGCTTGGCTTCGCCTGTCTCAAAGCGCACCTGAGTAATTTTGTCCATATTTAGGTGAAACTCGAAGACTTCGGCGTGCATATTGGCATAATTCCCCTTCTCTAACTGAGCATAGAATAGCTTCTCAATTGTGCCTTTTGCCTCTAATACTGCCCCGTCGTTGGTGACAATTAGACGTACTTGACCTAGGGCATTACATTCTTCTAGAAAATCTTTGAGTGTGGCGTTCATAGAAAATTAATAAGTGTAAATTAATTAGAGATTTGTTTAATCCTACCGTAACTAATGAAAATTCGCGTTTCTACTCCTAGTCCCCGTGGGAATGAGATCAACATTATTCCATTATTGGATGTAGTTTTTGCGGTTCTGGCGGTGTTTATGCTCTTAGTAGCTGGGCTGTCTGTACCCCAATCTATTGGCGTGGATCTGCCTAGTCGTAGCGATCGCTCTTCTGCCCCAACTAATAATCCTCAACCCGATCTGCTGATTCTCACCTTAGATAGTCAGGGAAATTTATTTTTAGCCAATTTACCAATTTCGGGCTTGAAACTAGAGGAAGCAATTATCAATTTCTTAACCCAAAAGCCCGATGGGCTAGTGGTACTAAATGCTCAAGATCAAAGCGTCAGTTATCAACAGGTGGTAAATAGGTTGGCGGAATTACGCAAGTTGGCAGGAGACCGAGTAGCGATCGCTACTTCTGTAGCTGATTCTAAAGATGATTTAAATAAATGAATTTGATCCTTCAATCTCGCTTTGCCTGGGCAGTAATTCTATCCGCGATCGTTCATGGATTAGGGCTTTGGCTCATTCCTAGTCCGCTTAAACTTAGCAGCCAGAATTCTAAACCTAAGCAAATCTCTATAGTGAGGGTTGTTTCTTTACCAAAATTAAAGTCCCTAGAAACAGAGAGTGATGTAAGTGACCAATTAAAAAACCCAAATGAGAATCTGAATCTAAATAAGGACGCTTCAATTTCAGAAAAACTTGCACCTTCCCTTGATCAAAGATTCTCAGTATCGCCTTTACCAAATCAACGACCACTTTCTACTCTCAATACCGATGTTAATCTGCCGAAAATCGCGATCAGTGAGTCAGAATTAGCCAAAAACGAAGAAAAGATTGAGCTAAAGCCCAAAATAGATATTTCTAAACAAGAATCTAAGCAAATCGAGCCTCAAAATAACTCAAAAGTAGACCAGAAAGTTGAGCCAAATTCAACTTCAGACTCTAAGCTCGAATCTAAACCCCAGCAAACTACTTCTCCTCCCACAAAGAAGGCGATCGATACTTCTGTCCCAAATACTAATACCTCTGGGGATTCTGCTACTTCATCTTTATCTCCTCCTCCAGCCTTCACCAGCACACTCTCTCGCATTTACCAAGACTATGGCATCGAAAACTTAATCTCCCGCCAAATTGCGCCTCGTGAGGCTTTGATTAACCCAGACAGGCGAGAACCAGGAATTGGCTGGATTTCACCAAATACCACTACTAAACAAGCTGGTACAGTCACAATTGTGTTGATTGTTGCTCCTGATGGTAAAGTAGAACAGGAATTAATCAATGATGACGATCCAGCCGAATTAAGGGAAATCGCTCAACAAACCGTGAAAGGCTATTATGAGAAGTTTCAGCCAATTGATGCTAAGTGGACAGGGAAATATCGCCTTGTTACTATTCGATTTGAATTTCCGTGATCCAATCTTAATCTTTTAATCTGCAATTTGATCGCAAAGAAACTCGATTTGAATATCGTAAACAGATAGTTGCTTTTGATGTCTATTCCAGCCTCTATCTATTGTGATCGCTATTATTGGTTTCTGCTGATGAGATAGGGCTACAGCGACAAACTTGCGATCGCTGGGATCAAATTTTTCTAAAGATTTAGATTTTGGAAACTCTGCAAATTTATGTTCCGCAATTTGGGTGATTTGAACTTGCTCACAATGTTTAGGATTACTCTGATTGGTTAAGATCCACTTTAAGAAAGCATCACCAACCCCTGGTTGCCCCGAAGGATTTACTTTCTTTTCGTACTCTCTAATAATTAACCTATTATT
>JBBRVV010000309.1:0-3316 GCA_038246525.1 Pseudanabaenales cyanobacterium | reverse complement strand
TCAAGGTGTAAGCCAAGGTCAAGGTGTAAGCCATGGGCAAGGCATAAGTCAAGGTCAAGGCGTGAGCCAAGGTCAAGGCATAAGTCAAGGTCAAGGCGTGAGCCAAGGGCAAGATGTTAGCCAGGGTAACCAACAAATCTCAAGCCCCCTCTTTTACTCCTCAAACCGTTCTAATTCCAATCAATACTCAGGAAGATTCCTAAAACTTAAGGTAACTAAGCTTCCTGAGCAATTATTTTCTGGAGCTAAATGCAGTTCAAATCAAGGATTGTTAGAAAGATCTAACCCAAAATTTGGCATAGTGATTAGCAAGAAAGTGGCAAAAAGAGCAGTGCTTCGTAATCGACTGCGGAGACAGATTCGAGCTATTCTCTTTACTCTAATCGCCGATATAGAATCTGAATTGGGTTCAAAAAATAGAGTCAAAGCCAACCAAGTTGCAAGTTTAGAATCTAACCAAAGTTACAGTCTTAACCTAATTGTGACTGTTTTCCCCTTTGTGGTGCAACCTAGCTTTACGGAACTTAGAACCGACTTGATTCAGATTCTCCAAAAGACAAAGTTGATAGGCGTGGGAAAAGAGTAAGATAAAAATATTTAAAGTAGACTGAAAAGCATACAGAGCAATATTTTCTATGGCCATTGAAGAAGAAGTCTTTTATGAAGGTGCGCCTCACATTGGTGAGTTGATTTTTGCTTTATTTCTTAGCGTATTTGTAATCACCATACCAATCACGATCCCCGCAGTGGTGCGGGCAATTTGGGTACGTTATCGAATTAGCGATCGCCGCATTACAGTGACAGGTGGATGGTTCGGACGCGATCGCGTAGATGTGGTATATAGCGAAATTGCTAAGATTGTCACTGTGCCGCGTGGCTTGGGTGGTTGGGGGGATATGGTTTTGACCCTAACGGATGGCTCCCGCCTAGAGCTTCGCTCTATTCCCAAATTTAGAGATGCCTATGATTTCATGGAAGCCCGTTTGAGCCTCAAGGCTAAGGAATCTAGTGGGGCGCTAGGTGCTGCTAAAGCTTAAATTGTCCTAGCTTTATCTGGCAATTAAATTTATTAAGCAATAAATTGGTTACTATTAAGACTAATCTCTAAACCTAATTTCAAGATGGATTTCGGCGTAGGCTTTCTTTCAAACAACATCATGTTGCCTTTTCTAGACTGGTTCTATGGCTTCATGCCGAGCTATGGTCTCGGAATTGTGGCTTTAACCTTGGTAGTGAGGTTTGCTCTCTTCCCCGTCAGCGCTAACCAGATTCGCAACATGCGCCGCATGAAGATTGCCAATCCTGTGATGCAGCAACGACAAAAGGAAATCCAAGAAAAATATAAGAGCGATCCAAAGCGAGTTCAAGAAGAAGTCGGCAAGCTGTATAAAGAATTTGGTAACCCTCTTTCTGGTTGCTTACCAGCTGTAATCCAGATGCCAATTCTATTTGCCCTGTTTGCTACGCTAAGGGGATCGCCATTCGCCGATATTAACTATGCGGTTAACCTGCAAATCTCGTCCGCCGATACTACCGCTCAAATCCAGCCACAAGCATTTAATTCACCGCCCCAAAACGTTTACTTCGCTGATCGCCTCCATTTCCCAGTTCTAGCCCAGGTTTCTGGCGGCACAGGTATTTTGGTTGGTCAACAAACTAAGGTGGAATTGCAAACTGCTACAGGCGAGAACTTCAAGGATTTGAGTGCTAAGTATCCTGATATAGAAGTCAGCCCCAGATGGCAAGTTACCAAAGGTGCAGAATTGGTTGAGGTTTCTCAAGATGGAACGGTCAAAGCTCTACACCCTGGCGAAGTAACGGTTCAAGCAACAGTTCCAGGGCTTGCATCAAATAAAGGATTCCTTTTCATCCAAGCTTTAGGAAAGGTAGGGGTGACAAATCCTGACGGTAGTTATAACTGGGATATTTTGGGTATGATTTTGGGCTTTGGACTTAGCCTTTATGTCAGTCAGAATATTTCTAGTGGCTCTACACCCAAGCCTCAAATTGATGGTGCGGCACCTGAAGCTACCCAGCAAGAGACGATGAATAAAGTTACGCCAATTATCTTCTCTGGTATGTTCCTATTCTTCCCTCTGCCTGCGGGAGTATTGATGTATATGTTGATTGCTAATCTATTCCAAACTTTGCAGTCATTCATAGTCTCGTTGGAGCCGCTACCTGAGAATTTGCAAAAAATTGTAGATGCTCAGCTACAAGCAGCAGCGATCGCGCCAGGTAAATCTAATGCAGCCAGCCTGCCCTTAAAAAATGCCGCCGTTAAAACTGAGGCTAAAGCAGAACTGAAAGAGAAGGTTGACAAGAACAATAACTCTTTACCGTTTGAGCCTGGCTCTACTAAGAAGAAGAAATGATAGCTATGAGTGATAATGCTACCGAAAAGGCTGGGGCTTGGCTTGAGCAACTATTAGCAAATATGGCAATCCCTGTAGGGGTAGCTTCTATGCTTGAAGGTAAGATGAATATTTGGCTAACTATTGACCAGCAAAATTTGACTGAGCCGCAGGTTGAAGCATTGATTGGGGCGGACGGAGCTAGTCTGGATGCCTTGCAGTATTTAGCTAATCTGTATCTCAATTCTCAATTATCCGAAAGCGATCATATTTTCTATACAGTTGAACTAGCAGGCTATCGGGCTAAACGCAATGCTGAATTAAATCAATTGGCTCAGAAGGCTTTGGCAGCGATCGCCCCAGAACAACCTGAGTATCGAATTGAGCGGCTCTCGGCAGCAGAACGGCGGCAAGTGCATCTCTATTTGGAACTGAATCATCCTGAAGCAGAAACTTTTAGTGAAGGTAGGGAGCCAAATCGTCAGTTGGTGGTGCGCTTGCGTAAAACTGAATCCTTAGAAAATTAAACAGGCAAATATGCCCACTGCTTATTTTTTAGTTACTCATGGTAGTCGCTCTCCTAGATCCTTTGCCCAGTTGCAAGAGTTGGTTACTCTGGCTAAGAAAGAAAATCCCAATAAATTGATTAGTGGTGGCTGTTTAGAGGGTTTAGATATTAGTCTATCTGAGCAGTTAGGGGAGTTTGGAAGAATTGCATTCTCTGAAGGTTGTAGCCAAATAAATGTAATCCCTATATTTTTGTTGCCTGGGGTTCATGTGTGCCAAGATCTACCCGAACAAGTTGATTTGGCTGAGCAGAATTTTATTCATAGTTCTATTAATCTTAAATTCCATTTAACTGATTACTTCGGCAATCATCCCAAGATTCAGCATTTTTTGACAGAACAATTTTTAGATTTTCATGATCATGGGCGAATCATAATTGGCCATGGCAGTAAGCT
>JBBRVV010000308.1:0-3326 GCA_038246525.1 Pseudanabaenales cyanobacterium | reverse complement strand
CCGCGCTTCTCAGTTACGTTAATAGCAGCAAGGGCAGCGATCACACCATCTTCTTTATTGTTTTCTCCGTCAGTATCCAGCAAACGCTCAAACTCATCAATATAAGAAGTACCTGGTGGTGTGCCCAAGTCTGCGCCCAATTCATCCAAAAGATCGGTCAGCCAATAGGCATGGCGGGCTTCATCTGCCACATGGTGCGAAAGTTCGCGTACCAAATCGCGCGGGGTTCCATCCAACTTTTCAATTAATTCGGTCAGATCTTTGCAACTGCGTTGCTCATTAAAGCGATAACGATTGAGCGTAACTAGGTGGATATCACGTTGATGCACTACTTGACGCAAAATATCAAGAGCGCTCAGTTGATTGCGAAACTTGCGGGGGTAGGCGACGGTCATAATGTTTAAGGATTAAAAATAAATTTTTGTAAACTTGCCCCATTCTAGCTAATTTTAGTCTGACTGAACACTCAAGTAGACTTGGGCTTAGTTGCCTCCTCAATTTCGGTAAGAGTTCTTAATAGTAAGAGTTTCGCTTGCAATTCCCAGCCCCATTTCTGGATGGCGATCGCTCCGCCCACAAAACCCAAAGTAGGAATCAATGCCAAAGGCTCATTGAAAGATGCTGCACCCAATAAACTCAATCCAGCAATTCCCCAAAAAGGTAGGGCGGCGGACTGACGCTGTTCAGCAACTAGCTGGGGTAAGCCTCCAGGTTTTAGTTCTTCTTGCAAGGCTTGACGCGCACAATTTTGTTCTATCAAGGGAATTGTTAAGCCAATTTTGCGCCGTAATTTCTCAGTTTTACGATTCACAGTGCTGTATTCAGTTAGTTCATCTTCGGCGAAGCGTAACAGGCGCGATTGATTCAGGTCGAATTCATTCATAAAGTAATTATAAAACTATGGCTAAAACAATTATTGATTTAATCATAGGCTAAAAGCTGATCAGAACTATTTAGAAGTCTCGGCCCTGGTATGGTTGGATGGGAAAGCAGGAAACATTAGCTAGATTAGATGGCATATCGTATTGAAAACAGTTGAGTCCAAGATCGCTCAATCTTGAGAATACCAAGTTTCACCGCAGGAACAATTTTAAGGGAGGTTGATTTTTATTGACCTTGGTATACAGTTCATCTCCTTCCATATTTTGATCGCATCACGGACAAGAATGAGAAGATGTATCCGTTGTAACTTTTTAGACGATAATCCATTATTGCTCTTATTTAGACCCAAAGATGCTTTATGGTCACCCACGCAACGGAACCAGTGCCAAGATGGAATCACCTGATTTGCAGTGGTAAAAAGATAGTTAGAATTTCACCTTCATAGGTGGTAACTAGAGGCTGAACTTTGACGGTTAATTTGCCGCGTAAACTACGAAATAGGGTTTTGGTAATTGAGAGATTGAGGCTGACTCTTCCTGTTTCGGGCTGTAACATTAACCACTGTCCCAGAGTTTGGACTAGAGGTAATTCATTTTCGACGCTGGCGTGGAATTGTAACTTCCAATATTCTCCGACGATCGCGGTTTCGATTTGAATCCGACTAGCTGGAGGTAGGGCGCGAGTGAGTCGATCAATAATGCCATTTAGCAGCAGTTTTAGTAGTTGAGAATTGGAACTAATTGTCGGTGTAACATCGGGCAGAAATAGATCTAGACTAAGTTTTTGATGGTTAGTTTTTTCTAACCAGTAGGGCATGAGTTCTTGAAACAGTTTGTCAGTGTCAATTGCGCTCATTAGCAATGGCGATCGCCCTAAATCCAAAGCCTCAAAAATTAACTTGAAGCGATCAATTTGGTTACGACATTCTAGATCTATCTGTTCTAATCTTTTGCGCACTTTCTCAACTAAATCTTGGCGGCGTAAAAGAGATTTTACTAGAGTGCTAATCGTGGTGAGCGGCGTATTCACTTCATGGCTGAGGGAACGCAGAATATCTACTTCAGTGATTTCAGGAATTGGGATTTCGTTACTAGGTTTGTGCGCGAACAATACTCTGGTAATTTTGGCAAGAGAATCATAATCGGCACTAGCTTGGGGGGAAAAGTTCCATTCTTGCAGTTGACTAGATTGATTGACAAAGCCACCTAAGAGCGCGATTGCTTCTGCCAGGGGTTGATGATGACAAGAAAAAAGAAAACTTTGATTTTGCGCAATTAAGAGAATCTGAAAATGAGGCGCAAGGTATAGCAAAAAGGAATCTACTTTAGGCAAATAGACGATCTCTAAGTTAAATTTCTCCCAGACATTCACCTGATTAGGCAGATTGATTAAGCAAGAGTTACTAGGAGTAAATAGCCAAACCTGGGCGATCAGTCCATGACTATAATCTAAAATCTGGGGGCTATGGGTGAGCAAAATTCCCCCAGGATCTTGAGGCAAAAGAGATTTAAGCATAGAGAGCGATCGCTGCCAGTATGTTACAGGTTCCACCTGATTAAAGCCCTGCTCTACTTCTAAGTTAGGTTGGCTACGAATCTGGTTAAGTACCTGACAGTGGGGATTACTTTTTAGGGCTTGAAAGAGCATCTAGGCCTGTTTCCATCGTTTTGCCAATTGCCTTGCTTTTAGTCCAGATTCAATCGATTCTAATACCCTAGTCATGCCCGTAGTATTTAAGATCTCATAACTTTTATTTAATCGCTTGCAAGCCTCGATCGCCCGTTCGGTCAACGAGTGGCTGGCATAACCTGTGACAATCAACACTAAATCTGCCCCCGCAATTTGCCCTTCACCTTGGGTAGCTAACTGCAATCCGCCCTGTTCACTACACCATACTAAGTAAACTCCAGAGTTCTGTAAGCGATTTTTGACGGCGGTTTCTAAGCGATCGTGCCCGCCAAATACAATTACTTTGCCATCAAGGTCAGTATAGAGTAGGGGTCTTTTTTCGGAGCGGCGATGCTTGATGCTGGGCTGTACGTCGGGAGCACGTTCTACCCTCGAACGATTCTCCATCGCTTTTTGATAAATAAATTGCAGAGTTTGTTCATAGCCGCCCCGCATTTTTGCCACGGGTGAAGTGGTTTCGGTGTATTTATTAATCTGACGCATCAGTGTATCCACCACCTCCTCAAGTGCATTGATTGCTCTTAGATCTTGTAAATGCCCTCTCACCGAAACCGCTGCATCTGTGGCACTAAAGAAATCACGCTGATCCTCAATCATCTCTAATAAATCAGCCTTAAGTTCCTGCCGCCATTGCAGGGTTTGCTGCATTTCTCGTTCTTCAAGTAGTCTTTCTTCTTGCAAAATCAAGTGACGATCAGCAAGTTGTAGGGCTTTACTGGGAGCTTCTACTATTTCTTGGCGCAGTTCTGTTGCCT
>JBBRVV010000307.1:0-3329 GCA_038246525.1 Pseudanabaenales cyanobacterium | reverse complement strand
TGTCTTGCCACGACATCATTTCCCAACTCAGGGCGCATTTGTAACTTTTTCAAGGCAGAATATTCTGCTGCCATGATTTCTAATAAGTTCAAGTTCCCTGCTGTCAAAACAACTAAGGGCTTGTTGTCTGCCGTGCGTTCGGGGATTTTCTGTGGTGCTTGAGCATCTACCCAGTAGCCAATCAATCCATCGTAACTATTGTTGGCGCAGTTAAGCTTTGACCAGTCCACCGTATTATCTAGGTAGCGACGCTCAAAGTAGCGCACTGTCCCTGTTTGGTAGCTATGACGCTGGGCAATTACAGGCTTAAGAGCAAAGGTTGAGGCAAGCATGGTCACAAGGGCAGTGCGGTCTTGCTCGATCAATCCATTCAGTTCTACTTCAATATTAAAATCTGTTCCTTCCCAAATTCGGAGTTCATCAACCTGCTTGCGATAGTTGAGAATGCCTTTATTTTTGGAGAAATGCTCGATTAGAGCTTCGATGCGCTGATAATTAGCGGTATCAAAGGGGCGATCGCAAAGAGCCAGTTTGACTAAATCAAGTGAAGCCCGCAGTTCGCCCGTTGAATCAATTAGATTGAGGATGCCAATGGTTTTAAGAAATGCTTGCTCTTCTGGTTCCAGCGATCGTGAATTGCTAATCTGGTTATGAATCTCTACCCACTTATGCAATTGAGGACGCGACCCAAATCCTGCTCCAATAGCTTCAATAAAATAGTCATAAATCCGATCAAGTTTTAATAATGGCACTTGACCACCATCAAATTCGGTTTCATCTAGATACTGCTTGAATGAAAGTGGCTCTGAACTGGTGAGAAAAGTAAATAGAGAGCGATCGTTCTGAGCATAGCTTGTACAAAGAAATGGCAGTACTAATGCTGTAATAGGATGCAATGGATAGGTAGCAGCTAGCAAGTCGGGGGAAATATCGCTAATCCCAATCGCTGTTAGTTGTTTGCACCAATCTTTTGCCTCCGCTCTTAATCGCTTTGCTAGCTTGTCTGGTAGCGAATTCTGAATTGCTTGTCCGATCGGTCTAGCCATCTGGCGAGGTTGATTACTAAAAGCAATATCTTCAAATCGCCCCTGAATTTTTGACCATTCGTTACGTTGCACAGTAGCAAGGCGATCGCCATAATCGGCAAACGATTGGTGAAGCATTCCTACTAGATAAAAAGTCTGTCCCTTGTTTGGCTTCAATTCGGCTATTTGTTGTAGCAGATAAAGGTCTTCTGTCCTTTGGTGCATTGAGGCAAATTCAAGGGTTTTTCCTAATTCATCAATTAATAGAATGACTGGGACTTCAGCTTTCTGGAATACCTCTTTTAAGAGGGCTAAAATATCGATATTGGATGGTGCCTTTCCTGAACCTATTTCGAGCGAGAGATCGCTTAGTCTTTTTGCTAAATCAATCTTGTTGCACTTCTTTCCCCAAAATCTATCTGCGCCAAAATTTAAAGCTCGAATAATCGTATGTGTCAGTGGTTCGCGTTGAGCAGTAGCGATCGCTCTAAAAAATCCCTGTTCAGGTAAATTAGCAATCAAAACTTCATAGTCGCTCCTATCTAGGGACTTTTGGACGATCTCTAAAGCTAATTCTCGAACAGGATTTGATGCTGGGGCACAAAGACTAGATAAAAAATCAGCAAAGGCAGACTTGCCAGTTCCATAAACACTAGTAATGGTCTTAGCACGTGTGGTATTTGCATCTGTCGGATCGACCAAGATACGTTTGAGCGCATAAAGCGATCGCTCCGTCAGGATATAGCCCTGCACGGCTTCAAGCGAGTCAAAATCTCGCTCTAGGTTGACTGAGCGCGCATAGCGACGATTTAAGCTGAAATATTCTGAGAGCAATTTGACCATAATTGATATTTGAACTTATCTATAGTAACTATGCAAGAGCGTTTGGCATAGTTCTACAGGGTCTTTAGTAAATGACATTTGCAATAATCCTGAACTATCTGTAAAAGAGATGGCTTTTTCTACCTTTGCTACCTGCTCGATCGCGTCGCACAAAGCGCTCTCTGTCAACTTAAAAGCCATACCTGGGCTACCCACATCGTACAAAAGACGAGATATAGAAATTGTTTGTTGTCCTCCCCCGCTTGCATAGTCTAGGCAAACTGCGACAATAATTTTAGGCGGCAAGTTTGGCTTTTGTCCGATCCGAAAACCTAAATGTCGCGAGTCTCCTACAATTAATCCCAATTCAGCAAAGGGACAATCGAGATTGTCTTCGTTTAGGCTCACCCCTGTCCCCTGCTTTACATACATCCGCAAAAGACAAGTCACATCTTTTTTGAGAGATGACTCAGCGATACGGCTACTAAAATGGCGATCGCAATAGTCTTTCAGTCCATTCAGCAAGCTTTCTTGCGTAAACTCATTTTGTCTAAACAAGAAAAATGTATAATACCAAGCCGTTGCCATACATGGCTGTCCAGACAGATTTTTTAGCAAATTCCAGTGCAGCAACCATAGTGAAGCTGGATCTTCCATATAAGGATCGAATCCATTTTCGCCAAGCAACTGGCTACCAAAATCAGTTGCCTGAAGATCGTTAACTAACTTAAATGCCCCACACCAGTAGCGAATTGACTTTGCCATATTTTTGCCCACACCAAGTTTGATATGAACATCCTCAGCCAAGAAAACATTAGAATCATCACAAACTGCATCAAATCCCTTCTTGAGCCAACCAAAACGGGGGTGAAATGTCTCATGCCTTGCAAAAACTGGCGATAAAACTGGATTTTGGGTGGTATTTTCGAGAGCGAGTTGGATGACCATGATGACAAAAACTATTAGCCTGACCATTTTAGATGCTTTTGCTGCTACATTTCTTTAATATGAGTAGATGAATTCTATGACAGCAGCAATTCCCTTCGGGATGCCTACAGCCGCCCAAGATAAACCCGAAAAGCAAATTTCCTCACTATGCCGTCAAAGTAAAATTGGCAAAAAACTTCCTGCTGCCCTCTATGTTCATATCTCTGCTCTTAATCATCTTGATCGCGATCTACAAGCATACGAGCAACTAGCCAGAATTTTATTACCTAGCTCTTATACCTTTACCCTAATTAAGTTCAGCTACGATCAGCCCAAAATATCCTACTTACTCTACCCCGATTTTGATAGCGATGCCCACCCCGCCTTACATACCAGCATTCAAGTTAATTTAGAATTAGGCACAACTCAGCAACGAGACTACAGCACTTCCAATAATCCCCCAATCCTTCATCGTAAGGAAACGTTTATCACACCCGACTACCCCAAATATCAAGAATTTGCTGAACTAACCCGCCAAGAGGAAGCGATCGCCCT
>JBBRVV010000306.1:0-3340 GCA_038246525.1 Pseudanabaenales cyanobacterium | reverse complement strand
GATCGCGTGAATATTCATGAAGTATTTGGAGACAAAAGACTAATTCTAGTGTGTCTCAAACCTGTCACTTAGTCAAAATTAATTAGTCAAAATTAATTAGTCAAAATTAATTAGTCAAAGATTAAATTAGTCAAAGATTAAATTAGCCTCATATCCGTATACTCTGAGAGCATTTCATCATAGGTAAGACTGTCGGTTTCAGCTTGGGGTGTCCAAAGTAACTCAAAGGTGAGCAAATAATCCTCTGAAATTGAAGCGATTTTGTTCAATGCCTGGGTTAAATCCGCCTGGGTTTTCACTTCTTTAAACAGAGGCTGATCGTGGGCTGTACCAATTAGCAGCGTAACCACAATATAGGCAGCAGGATCTTTATCGGCTAGAGCGATCGCTGTATTAGATTTTCGCATTCTACCGCCCACATTCACTAGGGTTTCTTCGCTAAACTTACTGCGTTCGGTGATTGAAAGTTGATTAAAAATTCCTTCAGCTTGAGTGCGATCGCTAACTTCAGCACTTGCCAATACATAAGCCCAGTTTTCGGGAGTTCGCAGCAGCGCCACCACAGACTCTTGCATCAGCGAATGTAGACCTTCAGGTGTATCGGTTTCGGTCGTAGAACTAATTTCGGTCAAGCGTGATTGAACTTCACGGGCTTGAGAAAGTAAAGCAATTTGGAGTTTATGGATAGATACTCGATTATTATCAATTTCTCGATTTCCACCACCGATTACTTCGCTTCCGCCAGCCATATTTTGGAAGAGGCGATAGAGCAAAAAGATAGATATACCGCCAAGTAACAATACAAAAATAATTACAAAAATGCCAGAACCAGAATCCTGGCGGGAATTTGGCTGAACGTAACCTGACGAATTATTATTGTTACCGCCCCCACCATTCCCACCAAAAAAAGGCACAATCGGCGCAATGATTGTGTTACCGCCGGACCGACCATAATTGGGATCATAGTTGCGGTTGTAGCTAGGCTGGTTGTAATTTGGCGTAGGGCTGATAGTTCGACTACTGCCCGATGAGCCACTAGATGAACCGCTAGATCTACTAGGCGGAGAACTGCGAAATGACCCACCGCCAGATCTGCCACCGCTTCTCCGTGCTTGGGCTTCAAAATTGTGGTTAAAATTACTACTAAAATTAGCAATTTTTGGTACACCCAAGCTTAAAGCTAGAGTGGATAGCGAAGAAATGAGCAATAGATAAGGCTTTATTGAACGCATAAACCACCTAAAGGTTAAACAAAGGGTAAACTAATTAATGCAGTCTCTATTAACTATTTTATGATTGAACCTATTCTTTTAGGCATTGTTTTAGGCACAGTTACGATCACCTTAGCAGGTTTATTCTTTACCGCCTACACTCAGTATAAGCGGGAGCCAATGTAAATTTTTGTAAAATCTCCTTACAAGAATCTTTATAAATCTCCAACTTGGGTAGACCTTTCCAAATGATTATAATTGAGAATTGGTTAGGTATTTTTAGATAAATTCCCGCACCAACATTTGTTGGGTTTACTCAAAACTATTAGCTTTCTGTCTAACTTAATTTGTAAAATCCTATGTTTCTAACCTCCTATCGCGCCCAAGCTGAGCAACGCACCCTTTTGGGAGTCCCTCCTCTGCCTCTCACCCCAGAGCAGACTTCGCAATTATGTGAATTGTTACAAAATCCGCCCGCAGGAGAAGAAGGCTTTTTACTAGATTTACTTTGGAATCGCATTCCCCCAGGTGTGGATCAAGCAGCCTATGTAAAGGCAGGATTTTTGACCGCGATCGCTAAAAAATCTCTCTCATCTCCTTTAGTTTCGTCTGAAAATGCAGTTGAAATTCTCGGCACAATGATGGGGGGCTACAATGTCCAAACCTTGATCGAACTTCTGGCTGATCCAAGTTTAGGAAAGTTGGCGGCGATCGCGCTCAGCAAGACTCTGCTTGTATTTGATGTCTTCCCACAAATTTTAGAGCTAGCCGAAACTAATGAGAATGCCAAATATGTAAGAGAGGTCTGGGCAGAGGGGAAATGGTTTAGCGATCGCCCGACCTTAGCAAATGAGATTACTGTTACCGTATTTAAAGTTCCAGGCGAAACAAATACTGACGATCTCTCTCCAGCTTCGCAAGCTTTCTCTCGTCCAGATATTCCGCTCCATGCTTTGAGTATGTTGGAATCCCGTCAACCTGGATCTCTGGAGAAAATTAGAGAATTGAAAGAGAAGGGCTTCCCAATTGCCTATGTGGGAGATGTGGTAGGTACAGGTTCTTCGCGCAAATCAGCGATCAATTCGGTACTTTGGTATATCGGCTCAGACATTCCCCATGTACCGAACAAAAGGGCTGGTGGCGTAATTTTAGGTAGTGCGATCGCTCCCATATTTTTCAATACAGCTGAAGATGCAGGTGCTTTACCGATTCAGTGCGATGTCAGCAAGCTGGAAACAGGTATGGTGATTATCATTCGTCCTTTTGCGGGCGAAATCTTAAACCAAGCCACAGGTGAGATTCTGTCAGCTTTTAATTTGGCACATGAAATTATTGCTGACCAAGTAAGAGCAGGTGGCAGAATTCCCTTGATTATTGGCAGAGGCTTAACCGACAAAACTCGTCTAGCGATCGGACTTCCAGTCAGCGAATTGTTCGCTCGTCCTCAGATTGCTCAAGATAGTGATAGAGGCTATACTCTGGCACAAAAAATGGTGGGCAAAGCCTGCGGTTTAGCAGGAGTTCGTCCTGGTATTGCTTGTGAACCGCTAATGACTACGGTTGGTTCTCAAGATACGACTGGACCAATGACCCGTGATGAATTGCAGGAATTAGCCTGTTTAGGTTTTAGTGCTGACTTGGTAATGCAGAGCTTTTGTCATACGGCTGCATATCCCAAACCCACTGATATCAAGACTCACCATGATTTGCCCGACTTCTTTTCTACTCGTGGTGGCGTAGCTTTACAGGTTGGTGATGGCATTATCCATTCTTGGCTCAATCGAATGTTATTACCAGATACCGTAGGGACAGGAGGAGATTCTCATACTCGTTTCCCATTGGGTATTTCTTTTCCTGCTGGATCGGGATTAGTCGCATTTGCGGCAGCTTTGGGCGTGATGCCTCTGAATATGCCTGAGTCGGTACTGGTAAGATTTACGGGCGAACTTCAACCTGGTGTTACCCTTAGAGATATTGTAAATGCGATTCCCTATGTGGCAATTCAAAAAGGATTATTAACTGTTGAGAAGCAGAACAAAAAGAATATCTTCTCAGGCAGAATTATGGAAATCCAAGGACTTCCCAATTTAAAAGTAGAACAGGCCTTTGAACTGACTGATGCTAGTGCT
>JBBRVV010000305.1:0-3349 GCA_038246525.1 Pseudanabaenales cyanobacterium | reverse complement strand
CCAAAGCCAGTTGGAGCGCAAACGCAGGTGCAGGTAAAAAAGCAGGTCGATCGATCGCTTTAGCTAGAGCTTTGGTAAACTCCTCATTGGTAACAGGGTTAGGAGCCGTGCCATTCAAAGCGTTTGCGACATTATTATTGGTCAGAGCAAAGATAATTAGACTGACCAGATCGTCACGGTGAATCCAGGAAAACCATTGCTGTCCAGAACCCAGTTTGCCACCCAACCCAAGCTGAAACAGCGGTAGGATTTTTGCCAATACACCGCCATTGCCCAGCACAATCCCCGATCGAAGTCGTACCACCCGTAAAAGACTATTAGCAAGTTCAGCTTCGGCTTCCCAAGCTTTACAAACGCTAGCTAAGAAATCTGTGCCTGCAAAACTATACTCATCGAAAACTTTATTGGCATCATTACCGTAGTAGCCGATCGCTGAAGCATTTACTAGCACTTTGGGGCGAGGACTGGCAGATTCGATCGCTTTTACAAGTTGTCTGGTTCCCAACTGCCGACTGCTGAGGATTTCTTGCTTGTATTTATCTGTCCAAGATTTATCGGCGATCGATGCCCCTGCGAGATTGACCACACCATCGCAATCAGATAATACTTCTGTCCAATCCCCAGAGGCTTGCGGGGTATAGCCGACGACATCAATATGAGGGAAAAATGATTTTGGAAACTGACGCTCTGCTTTCTTGGGATTGCGAGCTAAAATCGTGACTCGATCGCCAAGTGAATTTAGTCGTTCTACTAACTTAACCCCAACAAACCCTGTCCCACCTGCTACAACAACTCTCATGCAACTTCCTAAAACTATGGCAAAAACTGTGGCAAAGATAATTTTAGCCTGCACTGGACTAACAGATTATCGGAATTACCAGAAAATTACCAGAAACCTGTGATTACAATAGTCAGGTCGGATGATTAGTAATCTAGGTTTAGCCATGATATTAGATAACGAAAATGGGAATCTGAAGGTGTATGAGTGGATTACCCAATATACCGAGGAAGGAAATGTCGATGTTGTCACAGGCTATTTTACGATCGGGGCTTTAGCATATTTGTCACATCAAATTAATCAAAAAATCACCAATTTTCGGTTGGTGCTTGGAGATATTGTCAACTTCGATCGAGAGGAAAATCGACCACTAGACTTACTGAACGAGAATATTACGATCGAAGCCGCACTTAACCTCAGTCGTCTCGCACAGGAAGCTGTAGACTTTTTAAAACAGGACAAGTTAAAGGCAAAGACGCTAGAGCCAAACTTTTGCCATGCTAAGTGCTATTTGTTCGATCCTAAAAAGAAGGATGATCGCGATAAATATTTTATTTCGGGTAGTTCAAATCTAACTGAAGCAGGGATTGGCTTAAAGCATACTAATAATCTGGAGTTGAATATTGCCGAGACTGGGAATAATAACCAATACAAAGAATTAGTGGAATGGTTTGAAGCCCTTTGGCATAAGCCTCAAGCCCATAAAGAAAAGACCATTTTATTTAAAGACGGTTCTAGAAAAAAGATCGATTTTAAGCAGTATTTGATTGAGGAAATCGAAAAAATCTTCATTAAATACACGCCGAAGGAGATTTACTACAAGATTTTATTTGAGTTGTTTGGCAATCAGATTTTAGAAATCGACAACGATCCAGAATTTAATCGCAAGTTGGGCAAATTACAAAACACGGTAATTTTTAACGCGCTCTATGATTTTCAACAAAAGGGCGTGTTGAGCTTAATTCAGATGTTGCGGAAATATAATGGCGCAATTTTAGCTGATGCTGTGGGATTGGGGAAAACTTGGAGTGCTTTGGCGGTGATGAAATACTTCCAAATGGAAGGGCGTGAAATTATATTGCTCTGTCCCAAAAAGTTGGAGAGTAATTGGAGACGCTACAAGGAAGACCAAGCATCAAAATTTGAAATAGATAAACTCAAGTTTTTTATGCGCTTTCATACTGATATGAATGCCGATCGATTGGATTCTTATGTCGATCGCGCTGATAAGTTATTTGGTGATGATAAGCCCAAGTTAATCGTAATTGATGAAAGTCATAATCTTAGGAATGACAAATCGAACCGCTATAAATTTTTGGTAGAAGAAATTCTAAAAAAGAACCAAGATATTAAAGTTTTGCTGATCTCGGCAACCCCAATCAACAACTCTCTGAATGATGCCAGAAATCAGTTTAAATTAATGGTACAAGGCGATGTGCGAGGCTATGATGCAACATTAGGGGTTAAAAATATTGACTATTCCTTTAAGCAGGCACAGACAGTATTTAATGAATGGCGTAAGGATGAAAGACCACAGATTAGTGATTTCATTAAAAAATTATCGGGTAATGATTTCTTTCGACTGACCGATTCTTTGTTGGTGGCGAGAACTCGCAAGATGGTCGAAAATCAGCAGACAGATTTGGTGTTTCCAGCCAAGACAAAGCCACTAAATCTATTTGTGACACCACATCAGCTTGGTAATTTTGAAACTTTTGAAGAGTTATTCGATCATTTCCCGCCGATGCTATCGGGTTATCAACCAGCTTTTTATTTAGAAGATGAAAAAGCAGGTAAAGAGGATGTTAAACGGGATGTATTGAAAGATGAGAAATTACGCGATCGCTTTCTCGTAAAGATGATCTATATCCTGATGGTGAAGCGTTTAGAGTCTTCTTGGTTTTCGTTTTATTCAACAGTTGAGAAAATTAAAAATCATCATCAAAATGCTCTGGATAAAATCAAGAGCTATCAAGCCAGTAAGACAAAAACTGCATCACTAGAAAATGATGCTCATAATTTGGATGATGACGAGAACGACGATGAATTTACGGAAGCAGTTGAGCAATATACGTTAGGCAAAAAACGCCCGATTAGTATTTCTGATATCGATCGGGCTGGCAATCTAGATAAGTTTAAAGAAGATCTCAAACAAGATTTAAGTTCTCTTGATAATCTCTACGTCAACTTACAAAAATTTGCGAAAAAAGTTGAGAAAGAACTAGAGAAGCTAAAACAGCTTAAATCCTGTGATGATAAGTTAGAGGCGTTGATTGCGGAAATTGTGAAGAAGCGACAGTCAGGTGCTAATAACCACAATCAGAAAGTGGTGATCTTTACGGTTTATCGCGATACTGCGATGTATTTATATAACCAGCTTATGGCTAGGGGCTTTGATAAGATTGCGATCGCTTCTGGTACGGGTTCCCAAAGTGATGATAGCGATCGAAAGCAAAAAATGGAAGCAGTACTCGAACGATTTGCACCCTATACCAAGTTATTTCGAGAGAAAGAATGGGCGTTTAATTCTGAAAAAGAGGGGCTAGAAGCTTTTGCTGAGTGGAAAGTATG
>JBBRVV010000304.1:0-3352 GCA_038246525.1 Pseudanabaenales cyanobacterium | reverse complement strand
CCAATCATGATTCAAGGCGTTTCTTTGGGAAGTATTATCTGTGGCCAAGTTTTAATGTGGGAACCAGACCACTTCTTTTTTCTCGAACTAGAGAAACTCAATGCTGGAGTCGAAGACATTGAAAAATTAAAGAATAAAGCAGGTATGCTTGAAGTGATTTCTCCCGAGCGGTCTCAAGCGGCAGCCGATATGCTTTTCGTCGTTGTGAATCATATTATAAAACGGAATATTAATAGCTTAGAAGAAATTGATGCGACAAGGGTGCAACAACAGGCGATCCGACAGGAAATTGAAGAGAGAAAGCGGAATCACCTTCCCAATTTCAGTGATTATGAGACTTATCTGAAGAAAGAGCGCAAATTTTTACGTTACATTCGACTGGGGGACAGAACTAGAGCTAATCAAACACTGCAGAGTTTATTAACCGATCTCTATACTAAAACGGTGGGAGACCTAGAAACTGTTAAAGTCCGTATTCTGGAATTGGCAACCTTAACCTCGAGGGCAGCCGTAGAAGGCGGTGCCAATGCGGATCGGATTATGATGCTACTGAAGGATTTTAACAAGGAAATTGAAGGCATAGAGCGAGTTGAAAAATTTTTTTACAAGATACAACGTATTGTGGAAACCTTCTTGGAGGGGATTTTTACTCTAGCTAATAAAAAACACCTTGCTATTGTTAAACAAGCTCGAGATTTTATGATGGAGAATTATGCTCAGCCGCTTTCAGTAATGAAGGTTGCGCAACATCTATTCATAAGTCCTTCACACCTTTCGAGGCTGTTCCGAGAAGAACTGGATTGTACAATAAATGATTATTTAACCAGGGTAAGAGTGGAGCAAGCTGTAGAAATCATGAAAAAACCCGAATATAGTGTAGCTCAAGTTTCTAAAGCTGTGGGCTTTCAAAACCAAAGTTACTTTGCAAAGGTGTTTCGTAAATATATCGGAGTTACACCCCTTATCTATAAAAACAGCTTGTATTAGAGGGTGATTGTCAATGGTTTTTCAAGACATTATGAAATCTTTTGCAGCGGGGGAAGCAGAAGAGAGTTTGGCATTAACTAAACGTGCTTTAGCACAAGGGTTTTCGGCCGAGGCTGTTCTTGAAAAGGGTTTGATCGCTGGAATGGATCGTGTGGCTGAGAAGTTTCGGGATCAAAGGGTTATGGTTCCAGAGGTACTCATGGCCTCTCGGGCCATGCATGCGGGGTTAAGTCTCGTAGAGCCATGTCTAAAGGGTTTAGATAGGAAAACCTTAGGCAAAATTGTTATGGGAACGGTCGCAGGGGATCTCCATGATATCGGATTAAGCTTAGTGAAGATGATGGTCATGACCACTGGGGCACAGATTATTAATTTGGGTGTAGACGTAACTCCCAAAAAGTTCGCCGCTGTGGTGCGTAAAGAAAAACCTCATATTCTTATGATGTCTGCCTTGCTTACAACAACCATGACAGTTATGAAAGAAGTCATTGATGAATTAGAGCTTTCTGGGCTTCGCAAAAATCTCATAATAATCGTCGGAGGTGCACCAGTAGATTCTGGTTTTGCTAAGAGTATAGGAGCGAATTACTACTTCGAAGATGCCTTTGAAGTGCGTACCTTCATCGAAGAAAATTTGTCCAAGATGGTCACCAAAAAAAGTCGGTAATACCGACTTTTTTTATGCTTATGTGTCGTATATCGTCAAGTAATACTAATTTTTTCAAAAATTCAAATATTTATTTGATTGTAATGCGTCAAAACGAGCAGAATTGTGCTAAACGAAAGGCAACTCTAAGGTGTTATGATAGTGTTATCTTAAATAACTACTTTATTCTGCATATTTGAAATGAAGTAGGGTTAGGATTGAGATAGTGTTATAAAGACCTTTATATAGTCCGATCATCACTCCAACGAATGAAAATGAGGAGGATAAATATGAATACAAGTAAAATGAGGCACCTCGAAGAACAGGATGTCAATCATACCTTCGATTTGTTGACTCAAAGCGTAGAACTTAAAAAAATTGCTGCGAATATATTCGACTCAATGGAAACAGCTCTCATTCGGAATCAAGTAGTTGATGCGCTTCAAAGTTATGATCTCGGATCAGTTACAAATGTTTACGAGATATTTGGAGGCTATGTCAACCGAAGTTTTGGAATAATTACGAATAAAAACGGAACACAGCACGAATACTTTGTTCGTAAGTATAAATATGGAATAGCAGAGACTGAAATCTTGTTAGAGCACACCATGATCGATTATTCCATCGCCCATGGCCTAGATATCGCTGCAGGATTAATGAGTACTACGGAAGGTACAACCTTCGTCAAAAAAACTGAGTGGATGAATGGCAAGACCACAGATATCTATTTTGCTGTTTATCAGTTTTTACAAGGGGAAGATTTATACACATGGGACACACCAAATTTAAACGACGCAGAATATGCAAGCGCAGCAGAAGTGCTTGCAACGTTCCATAATGCCGCCAAAGACTATGATCCACAAGGGCTAGAGCGGGTAGAACCCAAGTTGATGGAATTACTCCTAATCCTACCTGCGAAATTCAAGAGTTTAGCGAAGATGAATATCGAAACTAGGTTTCATAAATATTATAATAGTAAGCTTGATTCGATCTTAGAGGTGATCGAGAACTCACTAATTCCGCATGAAATACTGGAAAAGATGCCGTATACACCTTGTCATAATGATTTTCATGCAGGCAACTTGAAATATGTGAATAACAAGGTTGTTGGAATTTTTGACTTTGACTGGTCCAAGATTGATCATAGACTTGTTGACGTTTCATTGGCACTAGCTTACTTATGTAGCTCTTGGCAAGATGAATTGGATGGAGAGTTACTTCTCGATAAATGTGCCATCTTTCTAAAGTCGTACCAGTATAAATTGGTAGAACTGAGAGGGTTGGCACCTCTCAACTCAGTGGAACTTGAGTATCTACCCATAATGATTGCTGCAGCCAATATATATCTGATTAACTGGGATGTAGTAGCCTACTACGATGGAAAGAATTTGAACGAGTATGAGTACATTGCTTATTTACAGCACAATGTTCGTCTTATGAATTGGATTGAAAATCATAAAGCTGAGATGGCAAACTTAGGAAAGTCACTGTAAGGAGTGATTACTGGTTATCACTGCCACTTGTAGAGGTGGGAGTCTAACGATATTTGAATTGTTTGAACTAGAGGAGAGGGGATTAAATAGTGGAATTCACTAAATTATTTAGTCAGTCTGAAGTTGATCGAGTTCATGAAGCATCACTTGAAATTCTTGAAAATGTGGGAATGTTAGACCGCAATGAAAAAGCGCACGCAATATTAGCGAAAAATGGTTGCCAAGT
>JBBRVV010000303.1:0-3352 GCA_038246525.1 Pseudanabaenales cyanobacterium | reverse complement strand
TATGGGAAGGAACGGCGGGTTTAATCTCAGCAGAAATGGCCTCGACGCTTTTCATGCAACGTTGCAGTTTTTCGCCTTCTTCGTTAGTAAAGCCACCTTTCTGTCCGCCTGTACCCCAAGAACAAGACAGACAGGCACTTTTATGAAGCAACGTTTCCCACAGCTTAAGCCCTTCTGGGTTCAGCGTATGCTCGGCCCAATATTGAATTACTGGCAACCCACCGCCAATCTCTGGAGTCTCGGCGTTTTTTTCATTAAATGGTGGAGTTGATTGGATATTTTGGTGCTTGTCTACATTCATGGGAGATACCGATTATATTGATTACAAAGGCGATCGCTATATTAATATGGGAATTACTATTGATAAATAAGATTATTAAGTAACTGCCATGTATTTGAAAAGTCTTCGAACTCCTCAATCCCTTTTTTAAGGTGAACTTGAATAATCTAGTAGCAATTTTAGCTAAAGTTAGAGATTTTCAAAAATAATTTAAATCTTGACGCACAGAAGACAGCACATTGAAGTGTGTCTGTGGCAGAAGCGCCCAGGCAGAAATAGGGATATTCATAAAGCGAGTCAGTCCTATAGGAGTTCAAATCAAGAGAGATAAACGTTGTTACAAGGCTACCAAACAAACAAAAGGCTTAAACTCTCCCCATAGGCTGATTTCTGCTTCAGAGAACGCTTCAAAAGTAAACAAGGAAGTTAATGGATTGCGCTGAAAAAACAGATTGAGAATATAGTCTAAGTTGGTATAAAATGCTTCAAGTGGCGTGGGCATTATCTCGTGCCGCCAAGTTGCTGCCCACCAGAGGCAAATTACCCCGCAATTCTGGCGGATTTGGGAGAAAAACGGGCTACCCGTATTACTGATTTTAAGTAGGTTTTGGAAGTGAGAATGCCTTTACCAGAACCTAAAGCTGATAAGGAGTGGATCGGTGACCTAATTAAAATCCTGCTCGATTACTTGTAGCTAGATTACGAATGTTATAGTTCAACCACCTCCTTAATTAGTCTGATCTTTCCACAGTTATAGATTTCTTAAGTGATCAATCTCTGAGTAAGAACCTGTCGGTCTATAGGGAAATGTGCGGCATTGCGGGAATTTCAGTATTGGCTAGGTGACTAAAAACAATTAGATAAGTAGACAAGCTAAGATGGGTTAAATATTCTCTACTTTTACTTCCATGACATCTTTAGTTTTAACTTCCCAAGATCTTGACTGTAGCCTGCTCACACCCATGATGCAGCATTATATGGAAGTAAAGAAACAACATCCCCAGGCAATTTTATTTTATCGCATGGGCGATTTCTATGAGGCTTTTTTTGATGATGCCTGTGTAATCTCGCGCGAGTTGGAATTGGTCTTAACTGGAAAAGAAGCAGGCAAGCAAGTAGGAAGAGTCGCAATGGCAGGAATCCCCCATCATGCTTTGGATCGCTATGGTAAACAATTAGTCGAAAAGGGCTTTTCGGTGGCAATTTGTGAGCAGATGGAAAGCGCAGCCGCAGCCCAAGGTAATTTGGTCAAACGAGAAGTCACCCATACGCTCACGCCTGGAACGGTCATAGAAGAAGGGATGCTGACCGCCAAACGGCACAATTTTTTAGTAGCGATTGTTGGCAATTTTGACCGAGATCAGAATAGAGAGTTATCGCGGGATCAGCCCTATGGTTTAGCCTATGCAGATGTGTCTACAGGTGATTTTTTTACCACTCAATTAAGCAGTCAAGAGCAATTAGTCCAAGAACTTTTGAGATTACAACCCGCCGAGATTCTCTTGCCTTCGGAATTGCCAAATCCTTGGGAAAGTAAAAATTTGCCCGATTATTTACCAAACCATTTTTGTTATACCAAGCGTGCGCTCTCAGGCTTTGATTTAGCAGAATCTCGTCAACAGATTTTGGCAACTTTTAAATTGCGATCGCTTGAAGGAATTGGTTGCGAAGGGCTTCCTTTGGCAGTGAGAGCAGCAGGTGGAATTCTCAGTTATTTAAGTGCTACCCAAAAACATAGTGAGATTCAACTCAAAACTCTGATCAGTTATCAACTTAGTGATTATCTTTGGCTCGATCACCAGACCAGACGGAATCTAGAGATTATCCAAACGGTACGGGATGGAACGCTACATGGTTCGCTGTTGTGGGCATTGGATCAAACTTGTACCAGTATGGGTGGAAGAGCATTACGGCGTTGGCTTATTCAGCCTTTACAGGATTTACCGCAAATTAGAGATCGCACTGATACAGTGGCAGAGTTAGTTGAGAAGCATCAATTACGGCAACATTTACGCAAATGCTTATCCCAAATTTACGATATTGAAAGATTATCTAGCCGAATTGGCAATGGTTCGGCAAATGCGAGAGATTTGGTAGCACTTTCGGTTTCTCTGTCGCGTTTAGAAGATATTGCGGCGATCGCTGCGGCTGGGAAATCCCTCTATTTGTGCTCTTTGCAATCTGTACCTGAGCAATTATTAAATCTAGCCCAAAACCTGGCAAAAAGCTTAAGTGAGAATCCGCCGCTCTATCTCACCGAAGGGAATTTAATTCGCGCTGGAATTAATCCTGAACTAGATCAAATGCGACAACAAGCGAAAGAAGATGTGAATTGGTTGGCAGATTTAGAGAAAACCGAACGCGATCGCACAGGGATTAATACGCTAAAAGTTGGCTTCAATAAAGCTTTTGGCTACTATATCAGTATTTCGCGTGGCAAGATCGATCAAGCTCCTTCAGAGTATATTCGTAAACAAACTCTCACTAATGAAGAACGCTACATTACGCCCGAATTGAAAGAAAGAGAAACTAGGATTTTGAACGCAGAAAGAGCACAGTTTGAATTGGAGTATCAACTTTTTGGTGAGTTAAGACAACAAGCAGCAGATTTGATTCAGCCAATTCGCGAGATTGCTTCGCATTTAGCCGCCGCCGACTGTTTGGCAAGCTTAGCAGAAGTAGCAGTGAAGTATAATTATTGCCGTCCAACTTTGACTAGCGATCGCACTCTTTCTATTCGCAATGGTCGGCATCCAGTGGTAGAACAGACCATACCTTCAGGCTTTTTTGTACCAAATCATACCCAATTAGGCAGTGAGCATACGCCAGATTTAATTGTACTAACTGGACCAAATATGAGTGGGAAGAGTATTTATTTGCGCCAAATTGGACTAATGCAACTGATGGCACAGGTAGGAAGTTTTGTGCCTGCGGAATCGGCAAGTTTTGGTATTTGCGATCGGATCTTTACTAGAGTTGGTGCGGTAGATGATTTGGCAACTGGGCAATCTACTTTCATGGTGGAAATGAACGAAACGGCGAACATTCTCAATCATGCTAAAGCCAATTCAC
>JBBRVV010000302.1:0-3382 GCA_038246525.1 Pseudanabaenales cyanobacterium | reverse complement strand
TTGGTTTAATTAGATACATCAAGTTTCCTATGCCAAAATAAAGGTTGAATTGCCTGGTTTGCTATGAAACAGTTACTTTACTTAGAAGTGCCCACAGCCAATACTACAGCGGTGAAGCAGTGGCTGCATCAACTTTTGCCTAACTCTGGTAGGACTAAGACCACAGCCCAAGGTATCTTTTGGCAAGATGAGGATCAAGGCATCCTCTCGATCTTCATTTGGTCACTCCAACGCACCACCTATCTCAAGGCTTTTCGCTGGTCAGAGTTGCCCTGCAAGCGTGAGCAAGGTTTTTTAACTGATTTAACGCTCGGACTTCAGAGCGCTTTTCCCCATAACTATGCGCCGCCGCCAGAAATTTTACCGCAGCAATCAATCTTTCAAGCTTTAAGCGATCGCTATCCCTTGACAGTGGCATACTTCCAAAAATTTGATCAAGGTGAAGCGGATCTACAGCGCGTGTACTGGTGGGAAAAAAAATGGCGCGAAAGTGTCGCCCAGCCGCAAAAGCCCAAACAAGTAGTATTTTCTCAGCCCGCACTCAAGCTAGAGCCTGAATATGACTTGATCTATGTAGGTGGTGCTCTGGGCGCAATTCATGGAGCAATGATGTCAAAGTTGGGTTATAAAGTTTGTCTACTAGAACGGCTGGGCTTTGGACGGATGAATCGCGAGTGGAATATTTCCCGCGCCGAGTTTCAGGGCTTAGTGCAGTTTGGACTATTTAGCCAGGCCGAGTTTGAAACCATGATTACGGCAGAGTATGTCGATGGCTTTAATAAGTTCTTTGATGGCAATAATCCGCCCCAGGCAAAGGCAAAAATTTTACATACACCTGAAGTTTTGAATATCGCGATCGACTCTTCTAAGTTATTGCAACTTTGTGGTGAAAAATTGAGGGCGCATGGCGGTGAAATCTTTGAATATATGGAGTTTGAGCAGGCTCAGGTAAGCGATCGCGCCGTCAAAGTAATTGCGCGTGATTTAATTAATAAAAATTCTAGGGAATTTCACGCCAGACTGCTAGTTGATGCGATGGGTTCTGCCAGTGCGATCGCGCAGCAGCTAAATGATGGCAAGGCATTTGATAGTGTATGCCCCACCGTGGGAGCAGTGCTTTCAGGCTTAGCGCCTGGAGTCTGGGATGCCAAGTATGGCGATGTGTTGAATAGTCATGGCGATATCTCGCGCGGCAGGCAATTGATTTGGGAGCTATTCCCTGGTGAAGGCGATCAGGTGGCGGTGTATTTGTTCCATTACCATCAAGTTAATGCCGAAAATCCAGGCTCACTGCTAGAAATGTACGAAGACTTTTTTGCGATTTTGCCTGAATATCGACGCTGTCAAATGGCGGATCTAACTTGGCACAAACCCACTTTTGGTTATATCCCAGGACACTTTAGCCTCAATGCCAACTCGCGGCGGATAGCTTTTGATCGGCTAGTGGCAATTGGTGATGCGGCGGCTTTGCAGTCGCCTTTAGTTTTTACTGGGTTTGGTTCCCTGGTGCGTAACTTACCCCGCCTAACTGATCTGCTGGATCTTGCACTCAAACATGATTTATGGAAAGCGGACGATCTAAATCAAATCAGCGCCTATCAAAGCAATATTGCGGTTACCTGGCTATTTTCTAAGGGGATGATGGTGCCTACGGGTAAATTCATTCCGCCCCAAAGGATCAACTCAATGCTCAATACTTTTTTTGGCATTCTGGCAGAGCAACCAATGGAAATAAGCGATCGCTTTATCAAAGATCGGCTTGGTTGGTGGATGTTTAACCGTTTGGCAGTCATTGCGGCAATCAAAAATCCCGCTTTAATCCCTTGGATTTGGCAATTGGCAGGCCCAAAGGACATGATCAGATGGCTGCGCAGCTATTTAGAATTTAGCCTCAACTCTTTTGGTAATGCTTGTTTAGCTGGATGGCTGCCTGGATTTTTGCAAAAAATGCGCCCCTATTTAGAGCAGCATCAGCCTCGGCTATGGTTTAGGCTTAAAAGCTGGAGTTATGCGCTGAATTATTCGATTGGGCAACCAAAATCCTAAAACTCAAAAAAGCTGAAGTTGTTCAGGACTAGAATCCTGGCTCAAGTTATCCCAAGGCAGAGGCGGCAAAGTAGAAATTTCTGCTTGCAAAAAAGAATAGAAGTGGCGAGCATTGTGGGGCGATCGCTCTTCTTGGGGACAATGCACAAAAAAGTAAATGGTTTTACCAAGACTTAGCCAGGCTTGAATTTGGTTAGCCCAAAATCGCCAAAAGTATTGATTTAAGCTGGGATCGGGATGGCTAACGACTCGGACTAGAATCGCATCGGCGGTGACACTCAGGCGCAGTGGTAAATCTGGCTTACGGCAGGCAAGATTCTGATTCAAGTTGTGATTTTGCTCTAGAAAGCTAGGATGATAAACAGGTCGAGAATCCAAAATTACTCTGGCAACATTTAGCGATCGCAATAAATTTTCTAGTTCTAAATTATGGGGCGCTTTATACCAATCTAGGTGTCGCACTTCTAAACCAAGCGGAATCCCAACTTTGACTAGCTCACCCAGGAAATTTTGTAAATCTGCTAGGTTACGAGGACTATAGGTAGGGGGCAGTTGTACGAAAACATTTGCCAAGCGATCGCCCAAGCACTTTACTAATTCTAAAAAATTTGTTGCTCCTGGCAGATGGGGTGAAAGCAGCCCAGCATGGCTAAATTCGCGGGGTAGCTTGAGGCAGAATCTGAAATCTGATGGCGTTTGTTGCTGCCAGCGCAAAAGCATAGAGCGATCAGGAATCAGATAAAAGGTGGTATTGCCTTCAACAGCCTGAAATCTTTGACTGTAAAGTTCTAAATATTTGCCAGACTTAGCCGATTTGGGATAAAAATCTCCAACCCAACCCTTGTAAGCCCAAACTGCACAGCCCAAATAAAACAACTAACTTAACTTTTGACTGCGCTGAGCAGCTTCTTAACCATACTCAATAGTTCTTCGGGCTTATAGGGTTTGACGATATAGGCATCTGCCCCCTGCTTCATGCCCCAATACTTGTCAAATTCTTCAGACTTAGTCGTACACATCAGGACAGGGAGGCTCTTGGTAGAAGGGTTATTTTTTACCCAACGGCAGAACTCGTAACCATTGACGTTCGGCATCACCACATCAGTGATTACTAGGTCAAATTGGGCTGACTTCAGCTTCTCAATTCCATCTGCGCCGTCAAATGCCTCTACCACCTGGAATCCACCATCCGTGAGATGCACCGACACCATTTCCCTTATCATTGCGCTGTCGTCGACAATCAGCACCTTGCTCATAACCACTTTCCTAATACTCCGACATATTTAGCCAATTTTTTAGCCAACGCTCTAATAGTTAGCTCAAGCCAACTTTAGCC
>JBBRVV010000301.1:0-3401 GCA_038246525.1 Pseudanabaenales cyanobacterium | reverse complement strand
CGGATAATTTTTTCTGAGCATTGGATCATATCTTCAATATAAAATTTCCATTCGCGTTGAGGTGTGTTGTCAGACATAAATGATTTCGGCTTCGATGTAGGGGCGTATTTCGGGGCGGAGTGCCGTTTCGGTGATCAGATCGATGGGTTGTTGTAGGAGGTCTTCGAGATAAAATAAGGTGCCAAAGTAGCGTTTGCTGTTGGCAATGCCATCAAAGGCGATCATGATGTCAATATCGCTAGTGTCTGTTGCGGTGTCACGGGCGGTGGAGCCAAAAAGGGCAAGTTTTGTTACGCCGTATTTTTCTTGAAGTAGCTTTTTATTTTGGGCGAGTAGATCGAGAACTTGTTGTTTTTTCATAGCTTTAAGGATTGATTTATAAGGTTAATTAAAGATTGATCGCATCTCTTTGCCTCTGGGTTTTCTGAGTATGTAGTAAATATCGGTGGAGGTGGTTGCACTGATATAGCCTTCAAGTTTTTGTTGTTCGATAAGGTTAAAAATTTGGTCGGCGAGATCGTAGAACGGTTCCCGAATTAGGGCAAAGTCGAGAATGATATTGGTGTCAAGGAGTATTTTCAGAGACCATGTTTCTCTGCAAGGTATTCTGCTTTGGCTTGGTCTGGGTCAAAGTCAGGAGCAATGGGTGAAACTTGTTGAAGTAGGTCTTTAAAAGTTTGAGTGCGGTAATTGATGGGCTGAGGGGTTGTATTTTGGGCGATTTCTTGGGTGAGTTTTATTTGTTCGGATGGTGGTAGTTGCCGAACAAGGTTAAGAATTTGCTCAAAGGTGAGGGGTAGCGGATAGGTTGTTTGTTGCATGGGTTTTATCTTTGATTGGGTTGATTTAGGGAAACTTGGCGCACGTCGATTTTGCCTGTGACGGCGTTGGTGATCAGTGCGGTACGATATTCTTTTAAACGCTCGATCGCTTCTTTGACTTTGGATTTTTGTTGGTCAATTTCGGCTGTTTTATGGTCTAGGAAAGTTGCGATCGCCCCCTGCTCATCTAGTGGCGGTAAAACCAAAGGTAAAGCAGTCAATTTTTCAGTAGTTAAATGAGCAATCGTTGATTTATTGCATAAAATATCAAACCATTTTGTATCAGCAATGTGACGCATTAAATAATTAAGATATTCGACACTTGATTGAGATGAAGGACGCACTCTGTGTAAAGCATTTTGAATAATACAATCTTCTTGTAAACCTTTTAACAAAGAAGTTCTGCCAACTTCTCCACCTTCAGAAATTAAAAGATCACCATTTTTGACATAATATTTTTCTTTCTCTCTTGGTGAAGCCCACATTTTTGGAAGGTCTTCAATGTCTACTTTATCCCATCGAACATGAATCGCTTTTAGATAAGAAATCTCATCATCATTTTTCGACTGAGATTCATTTTGAAGCATTTTTCCTAATTGAATATCAAAATAATATCTAAAAATGCTTCTCTTCCAATGCTCAGGAATATCCCCTAACCACTCAACACCCGAATCTTTATACTTCTTATAAGCCTGATACTTACCCATTACACCTCCTCCCAATCTTCAATTTTTAACCCGTCTACCCTCTCAAACTCCCTCACATTATGCGTCACCAAAATTAACTCATTTGCTAAAGCAATAGCAGCAATTTGTATATCATTCGAGCCGATCGGAGTTCCCAACTTTGCTAAATTTGCACGAACGCTTCCATAAAACTCCGCACATTCATCATTAAAAGGTAAAGAAATAAATTGATTAATAAAGGCTGCTTGCTTTTCCAAAGACTCTTGAGGGCTGAGACTCTTTCTCGAACCAAAAAAAAGCTCACCTTTAACAATCGAGCAAAGGACAATATTATTCGTATTTGAAGCATGAATACGCCGATAGATCGAAAGCGATCGCTCCTTAAGATACATAATACAAACGTTGGTATCTAGCAAATAAATTAGGGAGTCTTTATTCATCAAAAACACCGATCATGTCATCATCCAGTTGATCGTCAATTCCTGAATCATCAACCTCAATATCTAGATCAGCACAAGAACCATATAGATCAATAATCTTTGAAGAAACAGGAGAAATATTTGGCTGCATCAAATTATGCGTTAGTTCATTTTTAGCAGAAACGATTTTTTCCAATCGCTCCAAAGAATCCAACAACCTTTGATAAGCCGCTGCATCCTGTACTACAAGCTCAGCCTTACCATTCACTGTCAAAATAATTGGGTTCCCCGTCTCCTTCATCTGCCCAATTAGATCGTTAGTATTGCGCTTAAACGTAGAAAGTGACTGAATATCTCGCTCTAAATGGATCATGTCTAGCACCTCGCACTAAATTTGCATCAAATTACATTCTAGTTTAGACAATATTTACATTTACCAAAACAAAAATAATATGCGTAAAGCCTTCTGATAGTAAAAGAGCCTGAGTCCCATAATACATAGCGTAATAAGACCGTAACAAACACAAACGATAACGTCCCGACTCTGCAAGCAGTTTTGCTATTTCTAGCTCTTCCATCGCCAAAGCCATAAACCGCAACATCGCTCATACAGCAATACCCTCACAGCAGACATTATTAGCAAACGAAGCAGAGCGATCGCCAAACTCCGCCATTGACATGGGCATAATCGAAACAAGTTCACCAAACTCCAACAAAAAATGTAAGCGAATATCTGCCATGCGCCTAATTTCCTGAATTGGCAACACTTGATCGCATAGCACCACTAAAACATCAATATCTGATTGCTCTGTTTCTTCACCCCTCGCCACAGGGCCATATAAAATTACAGACACTAGGCGATCGCCATAGAGCTTTTACAACTGTGCCTTTAACTCCTGTAACAGAGATTGAATGCGATCGCGCTCTACCATAGTTTCACTCGCTGCCATCTAAACAATCTCCCCCAACATCGCCATAATGTCCGACTCTAGCGACTTAATATCTAACTTGATCGCTTCCAAAGGTCTAGGCGGCAATTTCCTCTGGCTCGGTCATTTCATCTTCAGGATCGTCACTGGTATCGCGTAGCCATGAAATATCTAGATTATCATTGCGATCGCTAAGACTTGAGATTGTAAGCCTGATCCTGCTCTGTGCCAATCCAAACTCGATTGGTTGGTATCTGCATCAATTAATAAGGTAGTCCCCCGCATTGCTAGACAGCCTGACAGGTGTAAGCCTGATTTTTGGTTGTTAGCCTCGAATCCTCTCTATACAAGCTTTTTACCCATTTTCTTCCTGATTTTCCCTATGATTTATATGCCAATTTTCCGATCCCTCGCAAACACAACCTGGAATGCTTACTCTGTATGGATGCTATAATGGGGGGATTCCTACTCGTTAGGGATAGCGATCGATTGGAAACTCTATCTTTAGCTTGCTTGCCAAATCGATTGCCTGTGAATTCCTACTCG
>JBBRVV010000300.1:0-3408 GCA_038246525.1 Pseudanabaenales cyanobacterium | reverse complement strand
GTTTTGAATGAGGCGATCGCTGCTAAAGGTACGCCTGTAACCGACCGAATTAGGCAAAATCAGGTTAACTCTACTGTGGCGACTAAGGCTATTCTTAATTCCAAAAATGAACCTGTAGCTTTATTGGTGCAAGCAACCCCTGAAACCGAATTAGAAGCCTTAACTGCCAACACCTTGCTTCTACAATTGGTGATAGCTATTTTGGTACTTGTTATTAATATACCTCTAGCAATTATTCTGGCTAATGCCATCTCTAAACCAATTAAAAAGCTCCAAGATAATACTAAAAACTTCTCCGAAGGCGATCGCAATGCCCGTTCAGAAGTCTTTGCTGCTGACGAAGTGGGACAGTTAACAGTAGTATTCAACGAAATGGCAGATCAGCTACAAGAGGTAATTGATAATCAAGAAGGGGAGTTTGAAAGATTAGAATTGGCTAGGTCTTTAGCTAGAAGTGAAGCTGATGCTGGGGCAGAAGTCCAAAAACAAGAAAAGGAAAAACTCCAAGCTAGCGCCTTACGATTGCTAATGGAAGTTGATCCGATTAGTAAGGGAGATTTAACAGTTAGGGCAAGGGTAACAGAGGATGAAATTGGCACTCTAGCTGATTCCTATAACTCCACAGTGCAGAGCTTACGGGAAATTGTAACTCAAGTGCAATCTGCTTCTCAGCAAGTACTAGCCACCACCAATAGTAGTGAAATATCCATTCAATCCCTAGCCACAGAAGCACTGAGCCAAGCCCAAGAAATTACAAATGCGCTTAAACAAGTAGCAGAAATGTCCGATTCCATCCAAGACGTTACATCCAAAGCCGCTAAAGCTGAAGTAGCGATCGCTGAGGCAACGGACACTGTAAAAGAAGGGGAAGCTGCCATGACCCTCACCGTAACAGAATTCCAAGCAATTAGTAATACTGTGACTGAGACTGCGGAAAAAGTGGAACGGTTGGGTGAATCTTCCCTAAAGATTTCGCAAATTGTCAACCTGATTGGCTCTTTTGCCGCCCAGACTAATATTTTGGCACTTAATGCTTCGATGGAGGCAGCGAGGGCAGGAGAAGAAGGGCGAGGTTTTGCGGTGGTTGCGGATGAAGTGCGATCGCTAGCTCGTCAATCGGCAAAAGCTACTAATGAAATTGAAAAACTGGTTACAGAAATTCAAGCTCAAGCCCAAGACTTAGCAGCAGCGATGAAAATTGGGGCAAAACAGGTAACTACAGGTACCCAAATTGTCGATACCGCTCGCCAAAGCTTAGATAAAATTTCCATAGTTAGTGCTCAGATTAATAGTTTAGTCGAAGCGATCGCTACTGCCGCAGTTAGCCAAGCTCAAACCTCTGAATCTGTAACTAAAACTATGAATAAAGTAGCAGCGATTGCTGATAATACTTCTGATGGAGCTATTCACGTTGTGGACGGCTTTAAGGAACTATTAGCTCTGACTCAAAAATTACAATCCAGTGTGCAAAGGTTTAAAGTAAAGTAAAACCTCTAAAAAGTACAAAAGTTTAAAAGCTCCAACTGTTAATCATGGCGACTAATTATGACTATTGATGCTGATATTCGGGATCAGGCTTACCAGTTCTTCATCCAAGAAGCACCTGAACTTTTATACGTAATCGAGACAGAGTTAGTAAACCTGGTCGAAGGACGTAGTACAAATAAAATCCACAACATGATGCGCGCAGCCCATTCCCTCAAAGGTGGCGCAGCTAGTGTGGGACTCCCAGTTATTAGCCAACTGTCCCATCGCCTTGAGGACTTTTTCAAGACCCTACACCATGAAGAGCTAGTCATTGATCACGAGCTTGAAGGTCTATTCCTAGAAGCCTTTGACCTGCTCCGCCTCAGCCTCAATCAGCAGATCGATACAGGTAATATTGATCCAGACCACATTGCCGAAGTTGCCGCCCCGATTTTAACTAATATTGAAACCAAACTTGGTGACTTTTTAGGTTCAGAAACCGAACTTCCTAATTCCATTGATTTAGGTGTAGATATTGCCCTATCAATTTTTGAAGTCGATATTGCTGAAGGCTTAGAAAACCTCAGAAATGTTTTAGATCATCCCCAAGAACATATCGTCGCTGGAGAATTAAGAGCGCAAGCAGAAGTATTTAGTGGCATTTCTGAACTCTTAAATATGCCAGGTTTAGCAGAGATCGCCCATGCTACCATTTCTGCCCTTGATGCTAATCCTAGTATGGTTACAGAGATTGCTCACTATGCGATCCAAGACTTTGAGGCAGCTCGTCAAGGGGTAATTGCGGGCGATCGCACCCAAGGCGGAAAACCATCGGCGCAATTATTAGAACTAGGTACCTCTCAAGAATTAGCAACCGATTTTAGTGATTTAGATGATTTATTTGGCGATCGCTCACAGGATTTAGACTTCATATTCGCCGATCCCGTCGCTGCTCTACCCCCAGAACCTGACCAATTAAGCGATGAATTCGATCTAGATAATTTATTAGGTGACATACCTACGAATGATATTAGGGAAGAATTAACCGAAGAAGTAGAACTTGAAAAATCCTTCAATTTAGCTGATATTTTTGAAGTAGAAGTACCCGATTCAGACCTTGATGATGTCTTTGAGAATGACATATTACTGGATTTAGATGATGTTTTCACAGAAAAAGAAACTTCAGATGAGAGCTTCCTAGAAGAAGATCATGAAAATCTTCCCCTTGGCTTTGATGATGTATTTGGAGATGGTGATTTACTAGATTTAGATAATGTATTTGGGCAAGAAGATTCTACAGAGGAGATTGGGCAAACCCTAGATAGCGAAAATCTCCCCCTTGGCTTTGATGATGTGTTTGGCGGTGAAGAAATTGATGCAGATCAGAGTTTCTCTCTCGATGATGTCTTTGGTGGGATGACTCTCCCCGCAAACTTAGTTGAAATCACCGTTGACGATACCATTGTTCAGGATTTCCCCATAGTCGCCAAACAAGTTACAGAAGCAAGTGTCGAATTAGCAGAACTACCAGAACTAGTAGAGCAAATCGTCAAATCTGAAGTATTTATACCTGCCAAATTTGCTAAATATACTTCTCCTGCACCTGTATCTTCGCCAACAGCAGAGTCGCAGCTTTCCGTTCGGATTAATATCGATCGCCTAGAGCAGATGAATAACTTAGTAGGTGAACTCGTAATTAACCGCAATGTGCTTTCTCTGCAAAATGAGCAACTCCAAGAAATTGTGCTAGAACTGCTCCGTCGTTTTCATAAATTTAAGAATATTTCAAATCGCCTACGGACTTTGGCTGATCAAACTGCGGCTTCTAGCGATCGCTCTATCACCACCACTACAAGGAATTCCAGCTATGCCCAAACCACGGATTTTGACTCTTTGGAACTAGATACCTACGGGGAACTATACACCGTCATGCAATCGGCG
>JBBRVV010000299.1:0-3414 GCA_038246525.1 Pseudanabaenales cyanobacterium | reverse complement strand
TGCAGGTGGTGAAGAAAAAGAGGGCGATGCGGCTCTATGGTTGCAGATGATTCAACAAAAGGTAAGCACTGTCCTATTGATTGGTGCAGCTGCGTCTAAATTTGCTCAAATGCTTGCTGAGATTGGATTTAATGATTATTTAATTTTAGATGATTTAGAAAAAGCAATTGCTTGGGTATTTAATCATGCGCTTGATCTGGGGCTAAACCTGCCACATACTACTGTGCTTTTTTCTCCTGCCTGTGCTAGTTTCGATCAATATGCCAATTTTGAACAACGCGGCAACCACTTTCGTCAACTCGTTAGGCAATACACGCAATCTAGTATGGAATTCTCTACCACCTGCGACCACCCATGCGCTTAGTTCCTAGTTCAAATACTGCGAATATCTCAGGGCGATCGCCTCAACGTCCGATCTTGATTTGGGGCATTTTGGCTGTGACTGCAACTCTGATGATTGCGCGCATGGTCTATCTTCAGGTATTTATGGGGGCTACATATAAACAACTGGCTAGAAGGCAACAGACCTCTAAGCTCAAACCTTTTATCCCCAGGCTGAGTATTGTTGATCTGCGTGGCAATGTCTTGGCGCTAGACCAGCCAGCCTATACTCTTTATGCCTACCCTCAACAAATTAAATTGCAAGAGACAGATGAAATTGCCAAAATCAAAAAGCCAGAGCAGTTGATTAAAACCAGCGAACAGTTAGTGCAAAATCGCCAAGAGTTCGCCAAAAAACTAGCAAATATCTTAGAACAAGATTCGAGCAAAATTTTAGCAAAGCTAGAAAGCAAGACTACTTCCGAAACTTTGGGCTTCTGGTTGCCTGAGAAGGTAGCAGACCGAGTACGAAAGCTAATCCTCAAAGAGGAAATAGCAGGATTGGAATTGGTGCAACAGAGACATCGCCTCTATCCCCAAGAGGATGCTGTAGCTGAAGTAATTGGCTTTGTGGATGTGCAAGATGCTGGTAAAGCAGGGATAGAGCAAAGTCAAGACAAAATCCTCTCTCGCCAGAGTCAGGAATTTACGATCGCGATCGACGGTTATGGTAAGTGGCTAACTAAGGGCATCCCAGACCAGATTTTGCCGGTGGACAATACTAAACTGCAACTAACTATTGACTTACGAACCCAACAGGTGGCGCGCCAAGCCTTAATTCAACAAATGGCTAAATATGGGGCAAAACGGGGTGCAGTGATGGTGATGGATGCTAATAATGGCGAATTACGCGCCCTAGTCACCCAGCCCACCTATAATCCCAATCAATTTTATAAAACTAAGCCTGAACTATTTCGCAACTGGGCGGTATCTGACCTATATGAGCCAGGCTCGACTTTTAAGCCGATCAACGTGGCGATCTCCCTAGAAACAGAGTCCATTAGCCCAGATACTACCTTCTATGACGAAGGAAAATTAATTATAAATGGCTGGCCCGTAGCTAACTTTGACTATGAAGCTAAGGGAGCGGTTGGCGTTCTGAGCATTAGCCAAATTTTGCAGCGTTCTAGCAATGTCGGCATGGTACATATTATTCGTTCGATGAAAGCCGCAACTTACTATGATTGGCTAGAGAGATTGGGTTTAGGTGAAAGCGCCAAGATTGACTTGCCCGCCGATGTGCCAAGCGTCTTAAAATCCCAGGCGCAGTTTATTTCCTACGCGATCGAGCCTGCTACTGCCGCTTTCGGGCAAGGCTTCTCACTTACGCCCATTCAGCTTTTACAACTCCAAGGTATTTTGGCAAGTGGCGGCAAGCTACTTACCCCACATGTGGTCAGAGGTATAATTGATGATAATGGCAAATTGGTCAAACCAAGTTCTCTGCCTGAGCCGCGTCAGATTTTTTCCCCTAGCACTACCACTAAGGTTTTAGAAATGATGCAAGATGTAGTGGAACTAGGCACTGGCAAAGTTGCAAGAATTCCTGGTTATCGTTTTGGTGGCAAGACTGGTACCTCTCAAAAAGCTGGTGACAAAGGCTATACCAGTGCAAAGATCACTAGCTTTGTTGGCATATTTCCTACTCAAAAGCCTCGTTATGTGGTTTTGGCGGTAATTGATGAGCCAGTGGGTGATGATGCTTTCGGTTCTACAGTAGCAGCGCCAATTGTAAAACAGGTACTTGAAGATTTGATCGTCCAGGATGGGATAGCGCCCAGCCACCCCCACGAATTAAATAGGAGTTAAATCCTTTAATTAGTAACCTACTTTGCCTGCATAAATTGCTAAATCGCCCAACTCTGCTTCAATTCGCAATAGGCGATTATACTTTGCCACTCTTTCACTGCGACAAAGGGAACCAGTTTTGATTTGCCCTGCTCGTGTAGCTACAGCTAGATCAGCAATGGTGGTGTCTTCGGTTTCGCCAGAGCGATGACTGATCACAGAACGATAACTAGCACGATCGCCTGTATAAATAGTTTCTAAAGTTTCGGTCAGGCTGCCAATTTGGTTCAACTTGATTAATACGGCATTGGCGCACTTTTCTTTGATCCCGCGATCCAAACGAGTTTTATTGGTGACAAAGAGGTCGTCGCCAACTAGCTGCGTACCCGCTAAGGTTTGGGTCATAGCTTGCCAAGCACTCCAGTCCTCTTCTTGCAAACCATCTTCAATTGAAATAATTGGGTAGAGTCCAATCAATTTTTGATAATAGGCGATCGCTTCGTCCGCCGAGTGAGCTTTGCGATCAAATACATATTTTCCATCGTGATAAAGCTCGTTAGCTGCCACGTCTAGCGCCAAGGCAATTTGTTCACCTGGTTTGTAACCTGCCTTTTCGATCGCCATGATCAATAACTCCAGCGCCGCTTGATTTGATTCTAGGTTGGGGGCAAAACCGCCTTCATCCCCCACACTGGTAGATAGCTTGCGCTCATGCAGCACTGAACTAAGCGCCGCAAACACCTCTGCCCCATAGCGAAGTGCCTCTTTAAAGCTGGGTGCGCCCACAGGCACGATCATAAATTCCTGAATGTCAACGTTATTATCTGCATGGGAGCCGCCATTGATCACATTCATCAAAGGCACAGGTAGTAAATTTGCTAAAGGACCACCCAGGTAGCGATAGAGCGGTAAGTTTAGAAATGCTGCACCTGCTTTTGCGGTTGCCAAGGAAACTGCCAAAATTGCATTTGCGCCGAGATTAGATTTATTGTGGCTGCCATCCAAAGAAATCATGGTGCGATCGCAGAGTTCTTGGTTCATAGCATCCAAGCCAATTAACGCTGGCGCTATCTGATCATCCACATTTGCTACCGCTTTCAGTACACCTTTGCCACCATAGCGACTTTTATCGCCGTCCCGTAGCTCGATCGCTTCAAAGCTGCCCGTAGATGCCCCACTAGGAACTTGAGCTACACCCACTATTCCACCCGCCAAATGCACCTCTGCCTCAACCGTAGGTCTACC
>JBBRVV010000298.1:0-3417 GCA_038246525.1 Pseudanabaenales cyanobacterium | reverse complement strand
GGTAAATTTAAAGCCCTTGCGATTTCTAACTGTCCTGTAAAAGTTTCTATTTGTTCAGTTTGATTCTCAGCTTTATAAAAATCTAAGCCAGTTTCACCAATGGCAACTACGCGACTATTACTCTTGGCAATATCAAAGATCTGATTGGCTAAAGCCTCCGACCACTGATAGTTATGTCTCTCTGATTTCGCTTGAGTTTCTAAAGAGGTATTTAGGGGATGTAAACCAATGGCTAAGAATAATTCCTCAAAGCGATCGGCAATTGTTTGGGTTTTGCTAAATTCATCTGGCGTGACACAGGAATGCACCAACCGCACTACATCTGCCTCTTTCCATCGGCTTCTCACCTGATCAAGATCGTCATCAAAGTCGGCAAAATTGATATGAACATGGGTGTCAACTAGGTGCATATGGTTTGAAATAATTACACTATTGCTTCATCTTATCTAAAATTGCTATATTTCGCATCTTCCCTATCGGATCGTTTTAGTTTGACAGTAAATGATTAATAGTTTTCAATACTGTTTCCACTGATTCTTCTGGTAAATCTATCAATTCACTCTCGCCAAATTCAAGCAAAATCCAACCTGTTTTCAAGAGCAATTGTTGAGCTGAAAGATAGAGAGGGCTAGAATTATAGATTAGAATCGCCATGTGTAAATTTAAGCTAGGTTCGATATATGCCCAATCGAGTTGGAAGGTAGAATCTCCAATGGGCACTAATACCAAATGATGAATCTTCTCATTTAATCTTTGATGTAGCAGTTGATCAAGTTTAACTAGATTGTCAGGAATTCTATCAGGATTGATCTGATAAACAAATTCATATTGTTGTAAAGTGTTTGCCAATAAGTTCTCACTTTCACAATTTGCTTCGCTAATGCCAAAGGATTCCAAAGCTCTCAAATAGCTTGTGACTCTGACTTGATAGGCTTTCTCTCTTTGACTAAATGTGCGCCATTGCCAGCGAACTTGCAAAATAATTATCACACTACCAATCACCAAAACCAAGACGGCTAAATGCCGCAAATTGCTATTTACGCTTAATATTGCCAACAGAATTAGCATGATTCCAATTTGGATCAGAACTCCCTGCCATTTAATTAATGTTGGAGCCTTGGCGGTAAGTTTAGGAGGCTTCGATATAGTTCGATTCTGTTTCAAGGCTCGCCGCACAGCATCTGGATAGGTGACGGTCATAGGGGAATTAATTGGCGTAGGATAGAAATTAGGTCAGCGATCGCATTTGATTGGTATAACACAGTAGTAGACATTTGTAGCAATTGAGCGATCAATACTGCCAAAGAGCGATCGCCGTGCCTACCTTAAAGAGCTAAAATACTTTACCCCTATGCACCCTTCTATTCCGTCTAATCGCTACTTTCCTTATCTCACTTGGTCAGAAATCGCTAATTTGCCAAATAAACAGAATATAGTAATTTTGCAGCCAATGGGAGCGATCGAGCAACATGGATGCCATCTTCCTTTGATTGTAGATTCAGAAATTTGCATGGGAGTTTTGGCTAAAGCTTTGACTAATCTTTCTTTTGAGATTCCTGCTTTTTGTCTGCCGCCCCTGTACTACGGTAAATCCAATGAGCATATTCACTTTCCAGGCACAATTACCCTCTCAACTCAAACTTTAATCGCCGTTTTAACCGATGTGGCTACCAGTATCTATCGCGCAGGCTTTCGCAAATTGGCTTTTGTTAATGCTCACGGTGGTCAGCCGCAAATCTTAGAGATTGTAGCCAGAGATTTACATCAGCAATATCCTGACTTCTCTATTTTCCCTTTATTTATTTGGCGGGTGCCAAATATTGCCAAAGAGATTCTCTCAGAAAAAGAGTGGGAGTTAGGAATCCATGCAGGTGATGCAGAAACCAGTGTAATGCTTGCGCTGCTACCAGATCAGGTAAATATGGATAAGGCGATCGCTGAATATCCCCAGGGATTACCAGAATCAAGTTTACTCTCAATCGAAGGGGCTTTACCTTTTGCTTGGCTCACTTCAGACCTAAGTAAAAGTGGCGTTTTAGGTGATCCGACTGTGGCTACTAAAGAAAAAGGCGATCGCTTACTAGACTCATTAGCAAAAGGCTGGATTCAAGTAATCACCGATATTTATCACTTCGTTCCACCTAAAATTGCCTGAATAATTTGATAGTTCGCTTCAGGAAAATTATAACTTGCCAAATCTGCTAACTTTACCCAACGAACTTCTGTACTAGCGATCGCTTGAATTGGTTGATTCAGATCTAACATTTGACAGTAGTGAGCAATTAAAGTTACCTGTAAGGTTTGATACTCATGCTCTAGAGTAATTAAGTGCGCACCTACTTCCACATCTATCCCCAACTCTTCTTTTATTTCTCGACAGATGCAAGCGATCGCGGTTTCATTTTCTTCAATCTTTCCACCTGGAAACTCCCAAAAACTGGCAAAGTTTCCTTCTGGCAGTCTTTGATCTATTAATACTTTAGTTCGCGCTACATCCCAAATAATCCCAATTCCCACGCGCCGATATTTTTTAGCCATTTATTTTTAAGTAGTTCTGACCAAGTAAAGTTAAAACTTTAAGGTACAAAATGCTCAAAACCCACTGCGGTACTGTGCCCTGTGACCCTAATCATTATCAGTTTACTTAATCTTATCTACTTAGATCATTTGCAAGACCCTCACCAAATCTTTTTAGGGAAGCTTGGGATACTTCCGAAAGTTAGGCTTACGTTTTTCTAAAAAGGCTTTTTTGCCTTCCTGGGCTTCTTCGGTCATGTAATAAAGCATAGTGGCATTGCCAGCTAATTCCTGGATTCCAGCCTGCCCATCACAATCTGCATTCATGGCTGCTTTCAAACAGCGGATTGCTAGCGGACTTTTCTCTAATATTTCCTTTGCCCAAATTATTCCTTCGGTTTCAAGCTGTTCAATTGGTACAACTTTATTGATCAAACCCATATCTAGAGCCGCTTTTGCATCATACTGGCGACAGAGATACCAAATTTCGCGGGCTTTCTTTTGCCCTACAACTCTGGCAAGATAAGAAGCGCCAAAACCACCATCAAAACTTCCAACTTTCGGCCCAGTTTGACCAAAAATCGCATTTTCTGCGGCAATAGTCAAATCGCACACCAAATGTAGTACATGACCACCACCAATCGCATAGCCTGCCACTAAAGCAATTACAGGTGTAGGCATAGTGCGAATTAAGCGCTGTAAATCTAGAACATTTAACAGAGGTGTACCTGCTTCGGAGATATAGCCACCCTGACCTCTGACTTTCTGATCACCACCTGCGCAAAAAGCATACTTTCCATCAGCCGCAGGCGAAGCGCCTGTGAGTAAAACCACGCCAATTTCTAGATCCTGTCGGGCATCGCTAAATGCCGCAATCATTTCAACAATAGTTTTTGGGCG
>JBBRVV010000297.1:0-3427 GCA_038246525.1 Pseudanabaenales cyanobacterium | reverse complement strand
GTAAGTACGATTACTTCAGGCTTTAATTGTGATGGCGCGATTATGCTTACAGCCAGTCATTTACCGTTTAATCGCAACGGCTTCAAGTTTTTTACTGCCCAAGGTGGTTTAGAGAAACAGGATATTACTGATATTTTGGCTTTGGCTGAAACCAAGCACTTTTCGATCGATGCGACAAAAGGCAACATTACCAAGCATGATTTCATTTCAGTGTATGCCAATCAATTTGTCGAGCAGATCCGTACCGCCGTCGATCATCCCGACCATTACGATCGACCGTTGCAAGGATTAAAAATTATTGTCGATGCTGGGAATGGTGCAGGTGGGTTTTATGCCGATCGAGTTTTACAGCCTCTAGGTGCAGACACGACAGGGAGCCAGTTTCTCGATCCAGACGGAACTTTCCCTAACCATGTGCCCAATCCCGAAGATAAAGCAGCGATGGCTTCGATCTGCCAAGCGGTAGTTAAACATCAAGCTGATTTTGGCATTATTTTTGATACGGATGTCGATCGAAGTGCAGCAGTCGATCGATCTGGGAATGAACTCAATCGTAATCGCTTAATTGCGCTGATTAGTTCGATCGTGTTAAGAGAACATCCAAATTCCACAATTGTGACCGATTCAATTACCTCTGATGGGTTGACTCAGTTTATCGAGCAAGATTTACAAGGTAAACACCATCGGTTTAAGCGCGGCTACAAAAATGTGATCGACGAGTCGATCCGCCTGAATCAATCTGGACAAGAATCATGTCTGGCGATCGAAACTTCGGGACACGCGGCAATGAAAGAGAATCACTTTCTGGATGATGGAGCTTACTTGGTGAGCAAACTTTTAATTGAACTGGCAAAATCAAAACTGATGGGTAAATCTCTGTCAGATTTAATCGCAAATTTAAAAGAACCAGTTGAGAGTGAGGAATTTCGGATCAAGATTGGCGTAGAAGATTTCAAAGCTCATGGTAATCGATCGATCGAACAGCTCCAAGCTTTTGCCGCAACCCAAACTGACTGGGAAATTGTGCCGCACAACTATGAAGGTGTGAGGATCTCCTGCCGATCTATTGATGAAGATGGTTGGTTTTTACTGCGCTTATCGTTACACGATCCTGTGATGCCTTTGAATATCGAATCTAATGTCAAGGGTGGTGTTACTCGGATTGCCACCAGGTTGTTAGAGTTTTTCCAAACGACTGAATCTCTCGATTTCTCATCGTTGTCATTGATGTAGCCTATGCAGGAAATCTATCGGATAACCGTAAATCTTCCTGCCAAGACTGGGACTCAGATTCTTAGCCCCAAAAATTGGGGGTGGGGGCATGGCAAAATCTCACATCTCAAAACGGATCGCTATAAAACTTTAATCACAATCATTTAGAAACAACACAAAAATTATTCATCCAAAATTGGAAATATTGATGTTTAAATTGCTTGAAACCTGTTTTTTCGATTAAAACTTGACTCAGCTTTTCTCGCGTATAGTATCTCTTGTGATCCCTAATCTCAGCTTCACTCACAATTCTGAGTTTGTAAGCTAAAAATTCTAGTACAGGCTGCGCCCAAACTGATGGCACGGTCAAAATCAGCTTGCCATTCGGGACTAAAACACGATGTATTTCTGCTAGTATCTCTTGCTCGTTCTCAATATGTTCTAGCACTGCCAGCATCGTCACAACATCAAAACTTGCATCATCAAAAGGTAGATCGCTATCTAACCTGAGTCTTTTAGTTGTGATATTCGCGATCGAAATATTTCGATCGACTTTAAAATCTATGCCAACGCCTCGATCGATCGAACCCGATATACTCTGTAAAAAAGCCGCAGATTTACCACAACCCACATCTAAAACCTGAGAAGATCTCTGAATATGTGGCATAACTTTGCGTAGCCGCATCCATCTTAAAAATGGCTCTAGTAATGGCTCACTCATGAGGCTAAATCTAAAAATTTAAAGATTTCTAATAGCTAATTAATAATAGTCGAAGATAACTGATATGACCATTTTATTGATTGTGTTTTCATTTGTTTTAGTTTTTGTAAAAATTTGTAGTTCAGGAAAATCAAGTAGAGGAAAATTTAGAATTGCTTTTATTAAAACATCGATTATCTACAGCATAATGATCGCAGGATTAACTGAGTTATTAAGCATTAGTCAATCACTAAATTATCTTAATCTCACGATATTTTGGTCGGCATTTTTATTAATTACTTTCTTTAGCACTTATAGTTCAATTCACAAATCTATTTATGCTTGGATCGGTCAGCTATTCGATCGAATAAAAAAGAGTCGGCAAGCTTTAAAAAAGCTAGAGGTGATCTCAGTTGTAATTATTTTGGTAGTGTGTTTAATCACCGCAATAATCGCACCGCCAAACAATTGGGATGTCATGACTTACCACATGCCGCGTGTGATGCATTGGGTGCAAAACCAGTCTGTGGCTCATTATCCCACCAACAATACTCGCCAGATTTCATTTTCGCCTGGAGCAGCTTATTTAGTTACGCAATTTCAGATTCTTTCAGGTGGTGACTACTTTGCTAATTGTGTGCAGTGGCTAGCTTTTTTAGGCTGCATTATCGGGACTTCATTAATTACTAAACTCTTGATCGGCAGAAAAGCTGAACTGATTGGAGCTTTAGTTTGTGCAAGTCTACCGATGGCAATTATGCAATCAACCACAGCCCAAACTGATTTAGTCTTAGCTTTTTGGTTAGTTTGTTTTACTTATTTCATCTTCAGAACAAATAACTATGGGAAGTCAGATCTATTTTGGTTAGCGGCATCATTGGGGCTAGGAATCCTGACTAAGCCAACTGCAATCATCTTCGGATTTCCTCTGGGAGTTATACTTTTTGCGCGAATCCTAAGTTATAGCTTAAAGATATTCGATCGAAAACATCTAGCTTTCGGTCAATGTCTGTGGAAAATATTAGTTGTAATATTCGGAAGTCTTACACTTTCAATCCCAACTTATTGGCGCAACTGGCAAACTTTTGGCAATCTTCTTGGCAATGATGGCAATGACACTAAAAATACTGTTTTAGGACTAACTCAACTGATCTCTAATGTGTTGAAAAATATTGCGATCAACTTAATTATTCCTGGATTTTGGTCGGTCGTTGAATTCGTGCATAACTATATTCTTCACGTCAATCTTAACGATCTTAGCCTTAACTATACAGATATCAGCAAGTACATTACTCTCAGTGGTTCGTTGAGATTTCTGGCTCCGAATGAAGATTTTATTGCGAGTCCAATTCACCTAATCCTGTTTGTTTTAGCAGGTTATACCTTACTTCTTAATTTGATTCGAGTTAGTAAAGTTTCAGATCTAAAACCTAAAAAGAATGAGTTGTTAGCTTTAGTATTAGCGATCATCACTGCTTTTTTACTATTTAGCTCTTTACTAAAATGGCAAGCCTG
>JBBRVV010000296.1:0-3436 GCA_038246525.1 Pseudanabaenales cyanobacterium | reverse complement strand
AGATCAATCCAAGTAATTAAGGTCTGTCTTGCACATCTCAGCTTCACCATTACTTCTTTCCTTGTCTCCCCTTCATGTAGTTAGTGTCATGAATTATTCGCGGAAGATCTGCGGTCATGTTTGGCATGATCACGCTCGACAACCAGCCAAAAACAGTTAAACAACTGGTTTCGTTAGGAAAAGCGCCAATCTCATCAGATTTAGTGCGAAATTCACGAAACAGACGTTCCAAATGATTAGTGGTGCGAATATGATGACGCAAGTCAGGATCAAACTGATAAAAAGAGAAAGTCAACTGAACATCCTTAATAAAAGTGCGAACCGCATCAGGTTCAGTCAATTGCCACTTTTCTTGAAAATCTTGCAAGCGTAGTTGAGCATCAGATTCAAGGTCAGCCTCGTAAATCCTATAAGCATCAGAAATGATTTCAAAACGGCGCTGTTGTTTAGCCTCAGATGGTTTAAGTAGTTGCCCCGTGGGAGTAGATTGGGGTAAATCTGCGTAATTGAGATGATGCTCAATCCCCCTAACTTTGTGAGTGATAGAACGCTGTTGTTGAGCGCTTGGGAAACATTTTTGCATCACCGTAGGTAAACCCAATCCACCATCACTGCTGACCAATTTCAGTTTGTTCGGGTCGAGTCCACGGGCTATCAGATTTTGAAATACCGTTGTCCAGGTCGCTTCACTTTCAACCTTGGCAACTTCGTAGTGAATCAGTTCTTGGGAGCCATCCTCCCACACCGCCATCACCGCTAATACTACCCGTTCTTCAGCCCGCCGACATTGCCTTATGTGTCCAGATTGGTCTTCCTTGAATTCATCGTTTATCGTGTATTGAATATCGACCCAAACCCCATCCACTAGTATCATTTCTGGTGTTCAGTTTAAGGGCTTTTGCCGCCTTGCTTCTAACTGCTGTTGAACTTTGAGGGTAATCTGGGCGCTCACTGATAAAACTTTGCCTAAAATGAAATATAGCGCTTCTTGTAAATCTCGTAATGATAGTCCCATCACCTATAGACAGCACATCCAATAAGAGCAAGTTTCCTAAACTTCGTTCATATCTTTGCAGGATTGGCCACTCCCGTTCTCTATTCCTTTGACGTAGTTTTGGCACTGCTAAATCTTGGATCTGTCCATATTGCGTATTCAATCCTCGATGGTAATACCCTGACCGATACGGTCTCTCTTTTCCCGTCAATGGCTTCAGAAATGCTTTCACCTTTTCTTCTAATCCACTTTCTAATACTGTTTTTACCGTGCTAACTACTTCCGTTTTTAGTTTGTCCGCTAGGGCTTCATCTAGTTCTTTGTGAAAACCTTGCTTTTTTACCCGCAGGATTTGTTGCTCTCGTTCGGCTATAGACATACTTTCATCGATACTGATTTTTTTGGTGTCTCCTTGTTTTACACCTTTTGTCCCTACTACTATCACCGCGAATAATTCATGACACTAACGGAATTTCAGCAAATTTGCTCTTTCTCCTTCCTTTGTTTTTGCTGCCAGGCGATGCGATAAAGTAACTCTAATTCGTTACCTGCTTTCCGAAAAAGCTGTACTTGACGGGCATGGAGTGCTAGAAATAAACGCTGAAAGCTCAAGGTAGCGATCGCTATAATCAAACCCGTAGCCGTAGAAATTAATGCCTGGGCTAAGCCTTCGGTCAAATCGCCTGAGCGCAAATTAGTAGTCACATCGCCAATCTTCAGGGAGCCAAAGGAGAGAATCAAACCCGTAACTGTACCTAAAAGCCCAAGTAAGGGAGCGATCGCAATCACACTTTCAAATAGTTTTTCACCTTTGAGCATTGCTACCAACTCCTCATCTGCGGCACTCTCCAAAGCCAGACAAAATAATTCAGGTTCAGGCTGATCTAGGGCTAGGGGTGCAAATAGAAATCTGCCAATCGGCGTTTGCCTAGATACCTGCGCTGTTTCTACCGCAGTTTGCAAATCTTCATGGGCAGCCTGCAAAATTTGATCGAGGATCTTTCCTTCACTGCGAAGTAAATTGAACCAAAAGTAACCGCGTTCAGCGATCGCTGCCACCGAGAGAATAGAAATCAAAAGCAGCGGAAACATTACTGCACCGCCGTCATAGAAGACTTGAACTAGATTTGGTTCAGGGCTTGACATAATCTATCAGGCAGTTGCCGCAATCCGCAGACTACCAATTTTTTGCAGTTCTTCCCGCATCCAGGCTTCAAAAAGTTCATCAACTAACTGGCGGCGCACCGTAGTATCAAGTTGGGCAGGATAAAATTTTTCTAAGCGCAAAATAATAAACCAATCATCTAAACGGGTTGGGGGCCAAACCTGTCCAGGCTGACTAACTTGCAAGGCTCTAGCGATCGCTGGATGGGGCATATTTAATGGTGCAGGACCAACTAATCCACCTGTATTTGCTTCTGCTCCTTGGGAATATTGGCGGGCAATTTCACTAAAGGGCTGCTCCCCTTCTTTTACGCGAAAATAAAGCTCTTGGGCAACTCCTTGATCCTTCGTGCGAATTAGCGAATACAACACGCGATCAAGAGCGGGCTTGCGGGTCATAAAGTAAGACTCCACCTTATTACCAAAGGTATCCTGCTTAAATTTTTCTAAAAGCACTGGGCGCGCCAAAAGTTCGTGCAAGCTTGACTCAGTTAGCTCATTTCCCTTAAGCCATTGACTTTGAATTTCTGCCGTTTCTAGCTTATTTTGCTCGTAAAATTGCGGAACCAGCTGCGATCGCTCTACCTCAGTCAAAGAATAAGGAGTGATCGCTTGATCCGACACTAAGCCACGCAAGAGTTGGGGCATGAGCTGATAGCGGTGCAAAAGTAAGATTACTTCTGCGCCCGTAAAACTATTTGTACCGATCTGAAAACTTTCTACCATAGGTTTTTAATTTAAGCATAATCCTGTCACCAAAGTTACATTTGATTTAGGCTAAGCATCTGAAAAACCAGAACCATATTAACTCTGTAAGTTAAGCATAAAATATGTGCAGCGATCAGGCTTATAAACCCGCTAAGATCATACCTATATATTCTTTAATTGCATTAGTAGTATTTGTCAAAGCGCCGCTGTCAGGTAAAATCCGCAAACTAAATTCTGCCAAATTCCATTCTGAATCGCTGTCTACTACCAAAAAATCTGTCGGTACAGGAATTACATCTAGCCCTAATTTCTGAAAAATGCCTAAAGAGCGAGGCATATGCAGTGCAGAAGTAACTAAAAGAATTCTATTTAGTTTGTTTTGCCGAAGAATTTCCTTCACATTTTCTGCATTCTCTTTGGTGTTATATGAAGTTGGATCTTGCAGTATTGCCGATCGCGGTACACCCATTACTTCCGCCAAGACTGCCATGTCTGCCGATTCTGAGCCTTTGCCGCGCTCAACTCGCCAAGTAACCCTCCCACCACTAAGAATCAACCAGGGCGCTTTTT
>JBBRVV010000295.1:0-3449 GCA_038246525.1 Pseudanabaenales cyanobacterium | reverse complement strand
CCTCACGTCCGTGATCACCACTGACGATCAGTTTAGGAGCCTTCCCTTGCTCGTATAGTTCATATCCTGCGGATAGGCGATCGTTTAACATAGTTGACACTGTTCCGTTTGGGTATACGTACGCGCCTAAGACGAGAATGGCATCAGCGTTAGGAACTTCGCTTGCGTTAAGGATATATTTAGTTCCAATTGACTCAACGTGCCGATTCACAATCAACGCAGTGGTGCAAGTGAGAATCAACAAAACAACCGAGAAAACTATCACCTGCTTCAGGCGCTTCTTAAAGGTTAATAACTTATTCATAGCACACCTTCCATATATCAAAGAAGCCTGTCATATCTGATCTCCGCTTACCCCTCTTCCAGAAAAGAGCAGCCATCCTTAATTATTTCCCACCCTCTTAGTTTAGCCTCTTTTAGAAGCTCTTGGTCCGGATTAACAGCCACAGGGTGTCCAACAAGCATGAGCAATGGTAGATCATGAATCGAATCCGCATAAGCATATGCTTCGTCCATGTCATAAACCACCCCTGCATCTGTTTGTTCTTGCAGAAACGTAGTTAAAGCCTGTACCTTTGAGGGTCCATTCATGATAGAGGTAATTCGTCCTGTACAAATACCCTCCGCTAATTCAATTTCGGTTCCAAGCCAAAATTTCATACCTAGATCTCTGGCAACCAAGGCAACAAATTGCGAAAAGGCACCAGAAAGAAGCAAAATTTCATCCTCCGATTCAAGGTGCCTCTTAACCCTACAAAGGGATACGGGACTAAAACTTCCTCTGGCTAACTCTAATCCTTGCTTGAAAAAGCCTTCTATTTCAGTCTCACTCATCCCACGCATCATCTTCACTATACCGCTTAAAACTCGCCTAATTGCTAATTGTCGGCATAGTCCAAAACGGTACAATATGTACACCCAAGACATGGAAATATAGAACTTACGAATCTTTTTACGCATCCCATTGTCTTGACCTAGGACCCGCAAGAAGATGCGAGGGGTCTCCTCAAGATGAATTGTGCCATCAAAATCAAAAATCACAAGGCGCATACAACTTCCTCCCGATCCCAATACAATACATCTAACCCAGGACTTCTACTTATGATTGCTCTCTATTCTTGAACACATTCCTTCAGTTCGCCTGTTGAACATCGCAGCTCATAAAAGAATGTCCCACTCTTATCAATCCGGTCAACGAGTTCAATATGTACTAAGTGTTCTAAATGAGAAAGTGCTTCCCCAGAGGCAAACCACTTTTGAGAGTGCGGGAAATCCTCCCATCTTTTATGACTCACATCCCAGTGCATAGCTCCGGCCATCTCGCTAGCAGTCTTTTTGCCATCTTTTAAAATAAACAAAATTTCCATAAGGCGCTCTTCATGGTGGTCTATTAGCTCAATAATTCTCTTCTGGTGATCTCTGATGATGTCTCTATGCGCTGTAAATAAGTAATCAATTTCATACTGATACACCTTGTTGAGGCTATTCAAATAGGTGGCCAAAATATCCTGTTCAAATCCCCAAAAAGATATATTAGGAGTGATTGCATCTAAAATATGATCTCCAGAAAAAAATAGTCTGTGTTTTTTTTCATACAACCCGATATGCCCTGGCGTATGGCCGGGAATATCGACCACTTCAAAGCAATAATCCCCTAGAATGATCTCGTCTCCTTCAATCAGGGGACTGAATTCTAGCGGTTCGACCAGCCTGGTACCAAACTCTTTACCAAAACTTAGAGAGCTGTCGCTTTTAAAGCCAAATATTTGGTTGAGGGTATGGTAAAAACTATCACGTTTGGAAGTTTGATTATACAAATCTCCATCTGTCTGACTAAAATAAACTGATTGTATTCCGTTTTTTTTGAGCACAGGAGCAAGACCGGAGTGATCCGTGTGCATATGAGTAATGAGAAGATCAGTTTTCTTTAGGTCAATGTTTAGTTCCTCCAGACCCCTCGTCAACTCTGTCAGACATTCTGCTGTGTTAAAGCCTGTATCGATAATTAAATTCCTATTTTCAGATATTATGATGTAACTATTGATAGCTCTTAAAGGGTTTTTGGGCAGAGGTATTTCATTCATGAAGATATTTGGGTAAACTTCTGTAATCACAAGGCTGCCTCCAATCTAGTGAACAAATTCACTGTTCAAGAAATGTCTTTGCCAATTTTTTTAATGGCTGCAAATCTTAATTTAAAACCATCTAAATTTAGTAGCAATTAATTTCGTCATACTTTACTTTTCTCCTTAACGTTAATTCTTCTTATTGACCATTGTGCCCCTAGTTAAATGTTGCAGTGAACTCGTTCAACACTTAGCCCCCCTATATATCCCGGTCTTCACTTCGTTAATATAGTCTTGTTTTTGTGGCATATCTGTTGAATTCGCCTGATTAATGGCAAGTTCTATGTCATAGGGTACTCTAACCAGAGATATTGTAAATGGCCGTACATTTTTATCATCCAATTCCCCTTCAATTATTCCATAGGATGCTTGGGGTATATCAAGTGGATTACCAACACTTCCAACATTAAAAATCGTCTTTCCTTTGAAGTTATCTATATGGGCACTATGAATATCCCCATATCCTACCACATTTGCTTCAACCTTAAGAGTTGGCGTTGCTTCAAACAATTTCATTCGCTTATCTTGTTCAGTTGAAAGGTATACTCTATGGAAAAGATCATTTGGTGCAGCATGACATAGTCTTAATAACTTTCCACTGATATAGAATTCTTTATATATGGGTAGGTCCTTCAGATACTTGAGCCTCTCAACTCCTAGTTTTTTCTGATGCCACAATAAAACCTCTCTGTCTTCCTTCTCTGTCATATAATAATCCCAATTGCCTTTGATGACTACTTCACAATTTTCTATAACTTTATCTACTACCTCAGCAGAACTAGGACCTTTCCCCGCTAAGTCTCCTAGACAAAATATCCTCCCAATATTTCTGTTCTTAATGTCTTCTAATACAGCTTCAAGTGCGGGCATATTTCCATGAATATCTGATATCACGGCAATTCTCTCCATATCAATCTCCTTATTATTCCGATCCCCATAGGGCCCTCGACAAACTGACGAGCTGAGGAAAAAGCAACCTTGCATCTCATCACTTTTAATTATTATACCTCAAGATATGACAACCTCATGTTATATTCTTGAGGTTTTTATCTAAATATATCCGCCTAGATCCATTTTATTGAATATATTACATTGTGCATTTCGTAATTCTCTGTTACTCTTACTAAGTTAGGCTATAATTCGACATATTTCTACAGCTTATTGCGAGAAGGGATAAAAAACAATATGGGTTATTCTAGATTATCTATATTTCGACGCTCATTTTTAACTGTGCTTGTACCAGTTTTACTTTGTTCTTTCACGCCACCTGTTTATGCAACTCCAATTTACGATAACGTTAATAATTTGAAGAACGGTACTAGT
>JBBRVV010000294.1:0-3461 GCA_038246525.1 Pseudanabaenales cyanobacterium | reverse complement strand
GCCCATAATCCCAAAGACTATTGAAATAGAAGAAGGCAATACCTAGATTCCTCTGCTGAGCAGCTAGCACTTGGGGTTGAATCTGATTCATAGGCGCAGGACTACTTCTCAATCCCGTTAGAATAGCTATAGCTATAGGAATTTTCTTTCGGGTTTCCGAAACTTCTGCCCGTTCGATTAAATCAACAAATCCCTTCAAATCTGAGCGATACGCCTGCATAATTATCTCGTCTGCTACTCCTTTCTTTACCCAGTCACTCCAATCCTGAAGCTGTTCTTTGTAGGCAAAATCATAATAGTTAGGAGAAATTGAGAATACAACTTCTGGTTTTTTTGCTTTTACGGTTTTATTTAACTTCACCATAAATTCGGTGATTTTATCTGCCCGCCACTTGACCCAAGCAGGATTATTAACATTACGCGGCGGCTCTCCCTGTGGCTGTCTTCGAGTAGTACAAATTGGTGGTAGAGGCTTCTCTAGCTTGGCTGGTTTCGCAGATTTAGGATTTTTGGGTAAAACTTGCGGCTTACATTCTCTAATCAGATTTCCTTTTTTGTACAGATCAACTGTAAAGCGATCGTAACCAAATTCTTTGGGTAGGCTGGTATGATCATCAAATTGAATTCCATCCACGTCATATTGGCTGATTACTTCCAATACCAAGCTTGTAATAAAATCTTGCACCTCTGGACGAAAAGGATTGAGCCAGACGTTTTCTCCATCTGCACTACTAATAGATGAAAATGTGCCATCCCGTCGCTGGGTGAGCCATTCTGCTTTATTGATTGCTAGTTCGGAAGTAGGTGGAGCCATAAATCCAAATTCAAACCAAGGAATCACTCTCAAATCTAAGCTATGGGCCTGGGTGATTAAATCATCTAAAATATCCTGCCCCTCTGTCCCTTTATAAACGAATGGTTGAATGCCTGCTTGTTTGGCAGTAGGACTAGGATAAAATGCATAACCCGAATTCCAAACTACTGGATAAATTGTATTGAAGTTAAGTCCTTTTAGTTTTGTCAAGGCAGCTTTTAGCTTAGTGCGATCGCGCAAAACATCTAAATCATTATTGGTCATCCATACTCCCCGAATTACTTGGGGTTTGAGTTGAATTCGTGGCTGTGCTGGGGTTTGCGGCTGCGCCTGAGCTTGATTAAAAATAAATGACCAGTTTATGGTTGAACTTAGCCCTAAAGTTAGGACAAGGGTGACAAAAAATATGCCCAAATATTTAATTAAATGTCCAATCTGGCTTTTATTCATTTGGTGATTAAAAAAATCCATAGCAAACTTAATAATCTATTGTCATGTGCTGATAGGTTTTGCCACTGGCAGCTTGAAGTTTGAGCAGACTACGAGGAGTAACAGTGATTGATTTTACCTCTGATTGGCTAGTTTGGCGCGTAGCTTCCCCATTTAGAGTCCCTAACTCTCGTTCTAGTTCGCCAATTAGCTTTACTAATTCTTGGGAGCGATCGCTTACTGTTTGTAATTCTTTTTCTAGCCTTTCTTTTTCATTGGTAAGTTGATACATCCGCAGATAAATCGATGAGGCTGAGCCACTAGCTGGAGCGCAACGTAATTTGGCAGAATGTCTCGCAGTAGTGCGGGGAATACTTGATATTCTCACAATTTTTATACCTAATGTTGCGTCTGTTACTTAATTTTGGGCAGGGGATCGATACCTTGCCAACCATAGCTAGTAAAATATGACTTCATGCAGCATACTTTAAAAATTACACTTAATATTTCTGTGCCTGATTTTTTCTAAAATACATAAACCATTAATAACTAACTAATAATACTGGCTAGATTCTATGAGCGTAGTTGAACAAGTTTTACTAAAAGCAGACGATGAATTGCGTTATCCCACCTTGGATGAACTGCAAAATATTAGAGATTTTTTACAGACTGGCGAGCAGCGTACTCGCATTGCCACCATCTTGGCAGAAAATGAAGAAAAAATCGTAAAAAAGGCTAGTGGCGATCTCTGGAAAATCCATCCTGACTATATTCAGCCTGGTGGCAATTCCTATGGACAAAGACAAAGGGCGCAGTGTTTACGCGATTATGGCTGGTATCTCCGCTTAGTCACCTACGGTGTTCTGGCTGGCGACTCTCAAACTATTGATCAAATTGGCATTCTGGGCGCAAGGGAAATGTATAACTCGCTGGGCGTTCCTATGGCTGGCATGGCTGACTCAATCCGCTGTCTGAAGGCTGCCTCATTGAGTTTACTTTCTAAAGAGGATGCTGATGCGACTGAGCCTTACTTTGATTATGTAATCCAAGCAATGTCTTAGTTGACCTATATTTTCTGAATATATTTTAGGTTTTCTAGGTGACAATTTGGGTTTGGGGGCTTAGCCCCCATCTGGTTTTTCACTTTTCGGTCTGGCTAGCTTGACATCCTCCCACCGATAAATCGGGGGTCTTCTTGCAGAAGAGAGATAATTTTGGCAAAAGCTTGGCAATCAAGTCATTTCTGCTGATCTTCGGCTCAATTGCCATTTAACAGAACCAGATTATCTCGATGGATTACTGTGTTTTCGCGATCGCTTCCCAAAATCTCCACAATCTCTTCAGAACGACATCCCATAATCTGCTCTATTTCTTCCCTACTGTAGTTAGTGATTCCCCTAGCGAATTCTCTTTCTGCTAAATCACACAGGCTGACAGTATCTTGAGCATCAAATTTGCCTGAAACTGATTTAATCCCCGCAGGTAAAAGCGATCGCCCTCCAGATTGAATTGCCAATACTGCGCCTGGATCTAAAAATAATTTACCCATAGTCACAGTTCCATCCACGATCCAGCGTTTACGCGCGTTGATTGAATGGGGTTGAGCCGCAAACTGAGTTCCCAAACTCTCTCCTGCTAAAATCCTAAAGATTAGCTCTGGTTCGCTTCCTTTGGTTATTACAGTTTTCACTCCTGCTCTAGAAGCAATTTTTGCGGCTGTTAGTTTGGTTGCCATACCGCCTGTTCCCCACTTATTTCCACTTTGGCTTCCAGTTTGGTTTCCACCTTTTGAAGGGCTGCTAATGGAGGTAGCGATCGCTAAATTGTGGATTTGAGTATAGTCCACGGCGATAATTGGCTCTGCACTTGGATCTTGACGTGGATCGGCAGAGTAGAGGCGATCTACATCCGTGAGTAAAAATAGCCAATCGGCTTCGATTAAACCAGCAACTAAAGCTGAAAGTGTATCGTTATCACCAAACTTTAGTTCTTCTACTGCCACCGTGTCATTCTCATTAATAATCGGCACAACTTGCAAATCGAGTAACGACTCAAGGGTGGCATGGACATTGCGATAATTCTGGCGTTGGATTAAGTCTGCCCTAGTGAGTAGAACCTGGGCTACGGGCTGGTGCAGCGAAGCAAAAAAATCATCATAGATGCGAATCAACCGTCCTTGACCTACGGCGGCTACAGCCTGCTTTAAAGACATTTTCTG
>JBBRVV010000293.1:0-3463 GCA_038246525.1 Pseudanabaenales cyanobacterium | reverse complement strand
CTGTGGAACATTAATTTGAACTGTGCCGTTAATACCTCGTTCAGAACTTGCTGTAATTTTGCTATCAGGGGAAAGAAAAACCCCTCTGCCATTAATTTGTATATTTCCACCCTGCCCCTCGATGGCATTAGCTGTAATACTGCTACTTTCTAAAGCAGTTAGTATACCTGTATTGATAAATATGTTACCGCCGTCTCCATTTCCCCCAGCAGTGGCAGTAATAGTACTATTGTTACGTAATCGTAAACCCTGAGAGTTTACAAGAATATTACCACCTTGACCAGAAGCCGTTGTTGCTGTGATAGAACTTTTATCCTCTAAAGAAATGGATCTACTGTTGATTGTGAGTGTCCCTGCTTTACCTGCTCCTTGATTTCTAACACTAATTACCCCACGCGTCAGGCTCAAGCGATTGGTATTAATTTTTACTTCTCCCGATTCTCCGCTAGGCGATAGTGGAGCTTCAAGTTGCTCTTGCGTAGCTGGATTTGCTGCAACAATAGCCGAGCTAATACTACCACCTTTTATGTCTATGTCAGAAGCATTGATAGCGACAAAGCCCGCGATGCCAGAGCCTGTGCTGGAAGTATTAACCGTTGCATCATCTCCTAGCGCCAACCTTGGGGTGTTGATTGTCAAGTTTCCAGCATTACCTTGATTAAAAGCTACAGAAGATAAAACGCTATTCGCGCGTTCTGGGGAATTAACCACTTCCGCAGAGTTGTTGATGTGTATAAAATTAGTTGCATTTACAGTTATATTTCCTGCTGTACCGGCTCCAACGCTTATAGAGGTTATCTGTCCTCCATCCATAGCGTCCAGCTGTCGTGTTGCTACTTTAATATCTCCCGCTTTTCCAGAAGATAATGTACTGGTAACAATGCTGCTAACGGCAAAAGGATTGAACGCTGAAGCTCCAAGTAACTTTATTGAATCTGCATTGACAGTCAAATCACCCCCATTAGCAACATTGTAATTTCTATTGCTGATAGCTCCTCCTCCCTGAATATCTAATTGCTTGGCAGAAACATCTATTCTTCCCCCGGTTCCAGAACCTATAGATTCAGTTCGTATAAGACTAACAAATCTCCCATCTAGAGAGTTGCCGCTTAATTTCAATGACTCAGAGGCACTTACTTGAATACCTCCCCAAGCTTGTGAGCCTAAGTTTTGGCTTAAAGTTACTGAGCCATTACTTATAAGTATATCCTTGCCCTGTATACCGATAGAACCACCTCTGTCCCCACTGGTATCTAGTAACGCCTGTTGAGATAGATGAATATCTTTAAAAGAAGATACTCCTTCGTAGTTTAAGGGTGAACCTTGAGCAGATGGACTAAAATTGACCAATCCAAAGCCAACACTGCCCAATTCAATTCGTCCTTGTTCCGCAGTTAGAGTAGCGCCTTCTACACTTACTTCACCCCCCACCAACGCTAGGGTTTTTCCCGATGGAACGCGCAAACCAGTTACGCTGTTGTTTCGAGAGATTGGCGAACTTCCAATGCTTGGAGACGTAAGTCCTTGACCAGTCCCCTTAACTTGAATCTCACCTGAATTGCGGCTAACTTGAAATCCAAGAGGTACACTAACTGTCAGTAATGGTTTAGCTTGGGGATTTGTAGCATTAAACTCATAACCGTCAGCAAACTTGATAGCACTGGCGGTACTCGCAAAAAACGAGCCGCCAACCTCTAATCGGCTATTTTGACCAAAAATAATTCCGTTAGGATTGAGCAGGAATAGGTTAGCTGTACCGTTAGTTTTAAGGATGCCATCAATATTAGATGCTGAATTCCCTGTTACTCGGCTAAAAATATTTTGAATATTTGCCGCATTGTTGAATAAAACCGTGCTGCTAGTGGGAATAGAAAACTTTTCAAAACTGTGGAATAAATTTCCAGCCTTTATGGTGCCACTATCAATGATTGTGGTGCTACCTTGCGATGTAACTACAGAATTAATAGGTAGCGTTTTATCTGGAGCAACTTGTGCTGCAACTGGCAAAGAAGCTAGGAAGAAAAACGAAAAGCTGCTTTGAAGACTCCAAAATAAAGTAACACTTGCTTTCAAGATAATACCCTCTATATGGTTGTAATTAGCGCTTATAAATTAAGAATGACTTTGAAAAAATCAACTATCCACAACTCCTAAACGCAACGCAACACGTTTATACTTTGTTGCATTATATGGGATGCCTCTGTGCATCACCTGTGAGTTGTCCCAAAAGATAATATCTCCTTTTTGCCAAACATGGGAGTAAATTGGTGTGCGCTCTAGAACAGCTTGAAATAGATCCTGCCAAAAATGCTTTACCTCTTCTGGTTTATCCTCCATGCCAACAGGGATTGTTAATTCAACGCCTAGATATAATCCTTTTTTGCCAGTAACCTTATGAGTCGATACAACAGGATGTATTTTTGTAGGAATATCAACAGCTTCTTTTGAAAAACTGGGGGCTTTATGATAAAGCGATATTTTTTCTAATTGCTGCTGCTGTTGATAGTCTAAATTGTTGTAGGCTTCTATCAAGTCAAGAAACTGAGTTTTGTGGGGCTGTCCATCTAGATCAAGCGCAGGCACTTCCACCCCATAAAGCATCACAACATACAGTGCATTCATATCCAATCCGGCGCGCCGAGGGAGTCCATCCTTATCTTGATGCCATTTCCAGGCGAACTTTTCCGTTGGTTCCGTTTCTCCCTTTGGATTACCCAAAATATAAACGTATTGGCTTTGGAGGTCTGGGCTAATATCAGGATCTAGTGTTTCGTTACCACCAAACATTAGCTCCCCAAAAGTCTGCCTTGAAAATTCTTCCAACTTTGATGCGGTAAGGCTTTGCTGTCTGACGACAACAACACCGTGTTCCCAGAGAGATTTCTTAAAATTCAGCCTCTGTTGCTGCGTGAGGTCATGAAGATTGCAGCCTTGCAGTACTTCAACTCCGAGCCTCGACTGATACTGAATTTGCTTTTGCTGTCTGTCTGAAGTCATACGAGCTAAGACGAGTCGTTAAAAAAAGGAACACTAATTATAGATTTTCCACTTTTAATGAAATTATTCTTGCAAATAAAAATAATTGTAAAATTTCTTTATCAAAAGAAAATATGATTTGAACAATTCGGAAAAACTTAGATTAGGTTAGAATGATTCGAGTCAAAAAAGCCACATCACCACCTTGGAGTCAGCAGCGTCTATTGAAGGCACTGCAAGTTTTGGAACTCAATCCTCTGATTAAAAACGTATCGGCTGAACTAGCATCCAGAGTGCGTACTGGGAATAATTTGCTAAATGTAAACATTGTCGAGGTAAAATACTTAACGTCCAAATAGCTCTAAATAATGGGCCAGCGATGCCTACGGCGGGCTATGCCTACGCTTCATTGCTGGGGCATTCCTTTGATAGCAGTTGACCAGCCAGATAGAACATGGCAGGAAAACGGGATTTATTTCTCGGTGAT
>JBBRVV010000292.1:0-3486 GCA_038246525.1 Pseudanabaenales cyanobacterium | reverse complement strand
AGACGATTTTGCCAATTTTAGGCAATTAAACCAATTGCGGCGGCGCTCCCAATTCCACTCGCATCTAAGATGGGTAACGCCTTATTTCAATAATCACAGAACAAATTTTATATGCGCGCAATCATGAATTGCCTTGACTGCCAAAGAAGTACCATTTTTGACAGGTAGCGGTTGCTCTAAAAGCTGAATTGCTTGTTGCCAGTGAGTATAGCCAGTTTGGGGCGAAGTAGAAATTTTAATCTCCTGATCTAGCCAAAGCTCAAACCAAAAGACTACTGCATGAATTATGCCATCTAGGAGAATCGGGAAAGTTAAGGATTCTTCGCTTCCTTGCTCGTAAACTTGGGAAAAATCGAAAGTGAAGACTTCGATCACCTCTGACAAATTGCGATGGCTATATTGATTTAACTGCCGCTGTAAATAATTTGGCGTGAGCGCGAAGCGATTAAATTTACTCACATTAAAGCCAGAGGCATCTGCGGCGAAGTCTTCCTGGTGTAGTTGTTCGCACTCTACTAACTGGGCGAATACCCTAGCGTGGGCAGATAAAATTTTGGCATCGGGGGTAATCAAATGCTTGATCGCGTGACGTAGAGAGATTAATGCTTCTTCGCCTAAAAGTCCTACGTCAAAGGTTTCGGTGACCAATATATTCGCTCTTTCGGGTAGATCAATTCCTATTTCCAAATTAGTAGATTTCTTGGCAATTACCGTAATCTGTTGACCAAATCCATTCTCTTCCACGATTTCTGTTGCTGCTTCAGCGATCGCTGGCACCATTTCACAGGTAATTACTTGTTTTGCGCCTGCTCTAGCTGCCATCATTGCCAGAAGCCCTGAACCTGAGCCAATATCTAAAACAATCGAATCTTGATTAACAATCTTGCGTAATGTTTGGTCATATTTTTGGTTGCGATCGCGGTCATTCAGCATCACAAAATGCCAACGCGGTACAATCTTTTGGTAGGTATTTTTGAGGTTGCGTTCTGCATCAACAAAATCAGGACGATGAAACAAGGCTGCTTTAAAGCAATCAATTGCTTTTTCTAATCGCTGTTCACGGTCAAAGGATACGCCTAGATTGCAATAGGCTTCGGCAAACTCTCGATTAAATTCAATTGATTTCTCATAGCATTTAATTGCTTCTAGATGACAATCTAATTTTTGCCAAGTATTGCCCAAGTTGTACCAAGCAGAGAAGAAGTCTGGTTTTAGGGTGATCGCTTTCTCATAGCTCTGTCTTGCCTGATCGAAGTCTCCTTTTTTTTCTAAAAGTACGCCTAGATCATTAGCCGCTTCAAAACTAGATGGATTGACGGCTAAGGCTTGACGATAACTAGCGATCGCTTCTTTCTCTCGATTTGTTTTTTCCAAAAGATTTCCCCTACGATACCAAGCATCGCCATAACCAGGACGAATTGCCAAAGCCCGATCAAAACTTGCTAGAGCTTGATCAATATTTAGATCCAAAGGTTCAATTTGCGCAAGCCATACGCCAAGATTGAAATGGAATTCTGCTTTGGTCGGTTGGATCTCTATCGCCTTAGTAATCGTGGAAACTGCACCAGCATAGTCTTCTAACTTCTCTTGGGCGATCGCGCGATTGTTCAAAGCATCTACCAATTCGGGGGAAAGGCTGAAAGCTTGATCATAGGCAGAAATTGCTGCTTCTAGTTGTGCCATTTGCATTAGCACATTGCCGCGGTTATACCAAGTTTGACCTAGTTGAACCTGAGTTAATTCCTCAAACTCAAGCATCTGATCGTAACCTGCTAAAGCCTGATCGAACTCGCCCATGTTTTCAAATAGAACGCTTCTTTCATTCCATAGATGCCAATCTCTCGGATGCTCAGCGATCGCTTGATCAAATACCTGGATAGCTTCTGCTGTTTGCCCTTGACGCAAGTATTGATTGACTAATACCTGTACTTCTAATTCTGTTTGGTTTTCAGTCATTTTCCTTATCGTGAAGAGAACTTTCTTACTGCTAACAAACTGCCAGATATGCCTAATGTCACGCCAAAACCAACCAGGCTGAAGGGCAAAATTAAATAGGAACGCCAATCTGCACCCAATCCATCGGCGAGGGAACGGATTAATTCTGGTTGATTTACCCAAATATCCGCGATTAAGCCAATACTAATGCGCTGCAAAATGTAAGCGATCGCTGCTCCTGCCAAGCCAAAGAAGATGCCTTGCAAGACAAACGGAAAGTAGATCCAAGTGCTAGTTGCTCCCACCAGTTGCATGATTTCAATTTCTCTTCTCCTAGCGGTTACAATTAATCTGATCGTAGTATTGATTACGGCGATCGCCACCGTAGTTAGCATTCCCACTACCAATAAACCAGCTTGGGTCAATCCTTTGCGCAATTGCCCGACTCGATCTACCACTTCACTGGTGTACCACACTTCTTGAATGCCTTTGATTGACTTCAACTCTTTTGCTACTCCGCTTACTCTGCTTGGATCAGTAGTACGGATTTTATATTCATCTAATAAGGGATTCCCACCTAATTGTTGGGTGGCTGTACCTAACTCCACTTTTCCTAGCTCTTTTACTAAGGATTCCCAAGCTTCCTCTTTGGAAATGAACCGCGCAGAGGTTACGCCATTCAGGTTTTGAATTTGATTGGAAAGCGATCGCCCATCACCAATTACATAGGCAGAAATCTCCAATTGGTTGCCCATTTGCCCCAGTAGACTTTCCAGTTGCCAAGATGCTTGTAAGCCTACACCCAGGAGGAATAGCAAAACCGCCACAGTGCTAATTGCCGCCCAGTTCATCCAGCCGCCGCGCTTGATCCCCAGGAATGTCTCACCCAGTAGATAATCTAACTTTGTCCAAACCTTAAGCATGGAAGAGAACGTCAAAATAAAGACCCTTGATTTGGCGGTATTCTACCTCAATTTATCCATAAGTAGATAGTTTTACTGTCTGATGCGAATTTGCAGGATACAAGCGGGGCGTTAGCTGCGCTCCACACAGGGGAATGCCACCCCATTCATGCTTCAAACCTCGGCATTGACATTTACCTCGACATTCTTGTTTCAAGCTTAGGCGATCGCAATATCACCCAACCACAAATATTCTCAAATAATTTGATTTTATTGAGCAGACTGAGAGGTTGAATCTGTTAACCGATGGAGAACGGCGTTATGGCAACTTACTATTTGAGATTTGCCATGAAGTCATAGGAAATGGCAAACCAGGTCGTCCTCTAAAACGACTACCAATCATGTGTGAGAGTTAGACTTAAAAATAAGGGTTCTAAAAAACGCCCTGGTCGCCCACGCCAGAAATATCAATCTCCTATATCTGAGCATCCCCAAACGACTCATGAGGTTGAAGACAAAGAAATCCAGGCCAATCATCTCGAAGCTTTTAATGCTTCCATGCGGCGACGCAATGCTACATTCCGTCGCAAAACTAACACCTATGCTAAATCAGTGGAGAACCTGCAAAGAACACTCGATCTGTTTTGGT
>JBBRVV010000291.1:0-3488 GCA_038246525.1 Pseudanabaenales cyanobacterium | reverse complement strand
GCTTGAGACTGCCGCCATAGTTACGATTATTTACTTGAATGATGCCACGCCCACTAGAAATTTCTAAGCGATCGCGGTTGTAGCGAAATCCATCTAGTTGCCAGGAAAGTAAGGGCGATTTACTATAAGTTCGCCTTTCAGACTGAGCCAGACTAGAGCCTTGATCACCTAGCCCCAGTAAGAGCAAATGTTGAGCCAGGGGAGTATTAAAAGTTTCACGTTTCGCCCACACTTGCCAGCGTTTAGGTTGGGCGATTTCTGTAGCAATACCCTTGGCTTTCCACCTGAAGGCACTAGCAGCCGCATTTTCAAAACTACGGTGATTACTCAGAATTAGCTTACTACTGACTTCGGTTTGATCTAATCTTGCCTGTGCCAAGTTGATCGTAATTTGATCTGTAAAGATAGTGCGGCGAGAAATAGGGTTTTGCGTAGGCTTTTGATTACTTTCACTAAAGCTCAGAGTGAGGCGATCGCCTGGTAAGGCTTTTAAGGTTAAAGTATCTTGAGTATTTTCACCAAATCTTTGCAAAATGCCAATTTGCATGATCGGATTGAGTGTTCCTGCCAAGCAGGGAAGAGAGAAGCTGAAATATATCCCTATGGCAATTAGTTGGTAGCACTTATTCATTGGTGACTGACTTATGGCTCTGACTTAGGATTAAAGTAATTCTTTGCCAGGGGAATTAGCACATACCATACCCCTACTCCGACTAAGGCTAAGACCGAAGCGCCAGCCAATAAAGTGGATAGAAGTGGCAGGGATATGAAGTCACCAGCAAATTTGCCAACTAGAAACGCCAGAGTAACCATCGATGTGCCCCAAGTGATTGCACCCAGGGAATTAAAAAGTAAAAATCTGGGGTAGGGCATTCCCGCAATTCCTGCTAGCGGCCCAGCAAAAATCCGCAATAGGGCAATAAATCTGCCAAAAAAAACCGCGCGATCGCTATTGGCACTAAACTTGTCCCGTGCTTTGATCACTTCATCGGTTGGTAGGTGAAAGAACTTACTTACTTTTTCGAGAAAAGCCATACCGCCCCAGCGGCCTAACCAGTAACCCAAACTATCGCCCAAAATTGCGCCAGCGATTGCACAGCCCAATACATAAATGTAAATCATCTGCCCATTGCCAGCCAAAAAACCACCCACTAAGGTAATAGTCTCACCAGGCAAGGGAATTCCAGCATTTTCCAGCATGATTCCGCCAAAGATTAACCAGTAGCCATATTGCTCTGCCAGCACTTGGATGGTTTCGAGGGAAAATAGCTCAAACATCGGTATTCATTTGTAAAGTTTTGTTAGATAGATAGCTTAGATTATAGCCTTGGTTGACCTGCTCAAAGGCAAGTTGGAATTATCTGCTCTACAATTTTTACTAAAGTAAATTTTTGCTAAAGCGAAAACTCTCAGCTTAAAACTCTCAGCTTAAAACTCATGTAAATGAGAGGGAGAGTCAAGATCAAATAGCATTTGCAAGGTTTGCATCGCTTTACGTCTAGCCTCAATATCCTGTTGAGCACGCAATTGCACCATTGGATCGTGGAGAATCTTGTTGATAATGCCACGGGTGAGATTTTCGATCACTTCTTGATGCTTGTCACCAAATTCGCTGCCTAAACGGGAAAGCGCCTTCTCCATTTCCTGCTCACGAATCCCTTCCATTTTTTGACGCAACTGACTAATTGTATTTACCGTGTCAAGCGATCGCCACCAGCTATCGAAATCTTCGCGACATTCTTCTAAAATCCCTTCTGCTTGAATTGCCATTTGTCGCCGACCTTCTTGATTACTTGCTACTACTGCTTGCAGATCATCGACATTGAAAGCCCGCACATTTTGCAATTCATTCACATCAGTACTCACATTTCGCGGCACAGAAATATCAATTAAGGTAAGCCCAGTATGGGAATGAATGAATGGTTCAAGATGTTTGCGACTAAGCAAGACTTCCGTAGAAGCGGTGCTAGTGAAAACTAAATCTGAGAGCGAAACACAGTTGTTTAGCTTTTCAAGCCCATGTACCTGAAATTCGACTTCTGGTGAATTGAATTGCGCAATTAATTGATTTGCACGTTCCACTGAGCGATTAATGATCGCAATCTTCTTCGCCCCTTTAGAAACTAAGTGAGTGACCAAAAGCCGAGACATTTTGCCTGCACCAAGGATTGCAATCCGTTGGTTTTCTAAAGAATTTAGTTTTAACTGAGCCAATTCTACTGCCGCCGAACTAATAGAAACTGCACCTGTACCAATATCAGTGTCAGTACGCACTCTTTTCCCAGCCGAAAGCGATTCTTTAAATAATTTGTTTAAGATTCTACCTGCGCCGTTATGTTGTTGGGCAAGACGGTGAGCGTGTTTTACTTGATTGAGAATCTGTCCTTCACCCAGAACCAGGCTATCCAAGCCAGAAGCAACCCGCATCAGGTGCATTACCGCATCTTGGCGCAATAAGATAAATAGATAACGGCGCAAAAATTGCAGCGGTAATTGGCTAAACTCTGAGAGAAACTGCATAATCTCACGAATGCCGCCTTCGGTTTCGCGGGTGACTACATAGAGTTCCATCCGATTACAAGTGCTTAAAATCGCTGCCTCGTCTACGTTGGGATAGCTTTTTAGTTGAGCGATCGCCGCTTCAAGTCTTGCCTCTGGAATGCTGAGTTTTTCCCGCACTTCAACTGTCGCTGTCCTGTGACTCAATCCAATTACCGCAATATTCATAGATTAGCAGCCATAAATTAATTAAGAATTTGAATTTAAAAAATTATATTATAAATGAATTAAATTTTGAATTTGAAGAATTTAATTAAACAAAAAAGTTAAACTCTCAAAGACCAAAATACTTTAAAACCCATGCTTCGGCTACGCTCAGCAACCTTGCTGGGTTTCGCCCTACGACCATAATTGTTCTCAGCTTACTCATACTCATCCGATTAGACTTTAAAGCCTAATTTTTAGCAGAGGGAAAGGAGAAAAGTTAACTCTCCCTTCCACTTTAGTCTGTTTAACCCAAGTTTGTTCAATCTTAACTAGATGTAATCACTCCTAGATTTGCAGAGTTTTTTGGGTTTGTGTACATGAAGTACAGAGGTAAAACCCCTATGTGGAGCTACGCCCCACGCCCTGCCTGTATTCTATAATTCTGCAACCGACTGTAACTTAGGGATTGAGCTTAAGCAAAATTAATTAAGGTTGAGAGTGCGAGGCTTACCAGCATCAATGTGAATTGTGTCCACAAAACGGGCAGTGCGACTTTGGCTCGAAATTACCAAAGACTGAGTTCTAATGCCGCCACCAAAGAAGCGTACACCACGCATCAAGTTACCCGAAGTAATCCCACAGGCCGCGAATAATACATCCTTACCACAGGCGAGTTCGTTGGCAGTATAGATCTTGTCTGGATCGTTTATCCCCATAGACTTGAGGCGAGCAACGTTGTCTTGCTTTGACCACTTTTCGCTTTCTGGCGTTTTCACTTCATC
>JBBRVV010000290.1:0-3505 GCA_038246525.1 Pseudanabaenales cyanobacterium | reverse complement strand
TGCACTACTAAAATGCAAACAAGAGCTAATTTTAAGAATCGGTAACTATGGCGCAATTACTCGAAAACCCTTTAAGAGTCGGATTACAACAAGAGAGAACCCCAGAACCGTTAATTTTAGTGATTTTTGGGGCATCTGGCGACCTCACCGCTCGCAAGTTAGTGCCAGCAATTTACCATCTCAAGCAACAGCGTCGCCTTCCACCCGATTTAGTAATTGTCGGAGTTGCCAGAAGAGCTTGGAGCCATGATTATTTTCGAGCACAAATGCGTAATGGCATGGAACAGTTCTCAGATGGAATTGGTACCGAAGCTGCTTGGGAAGCTTTTGCCAGCCGTCTTTACTACTGTGCCGCCGATATGGAAAACCTGGATGGCTACAAGCAAATTGACACATTACTGACCGAGCTTGATAGTAAGCACGGCACTAGGGGTAATCGAGTATTTTATTTAGCCGTAGCACCTAAGTTTTTTCCTACCGCCATTTCTCTTTTAGGGGAATCAGGCATGATTAAAGATGCCAGCAAAACCCGCCTAGTAATCGAGAAGCCCTTTGGACGTGACCTTAGTTCCTGCCAAGAACTAAACTCAGTAGTGCAGAAGTGGTGTGGCGAGAGCCAGGTATATCGGATTGATCATTATTTAGGTAAAGAAACAGTTCAAAATTTACTGGTATTGAGATTTGCTAATGCCATTTTTGAGCCGCTTTGGAATCGTCAGTTTGTCGATCACATTCAAATTACTGTAGCGGAAACTGTAGGAGTAGAAGATCGGGCAGGCTACTATGAATCGGCGGGCGCACTAAGGGATATGGTGCAAAATCATCTAATGCAGCTTTTTTGCCTGACCGCGATGGAGCCGCCGAATGCAATGGATGCAGATTCGCTCCGCAATGAAAAAGTAAAGGTAATTCAGGGAACCCGCCTAGCGAGTACCAAAAATTTAGATTTATCCAGTATTCGGGCTCAATACACTGCTGGTTTGATGCGTGGCAAGGAGGTGGCTGGCTACCGTCAAGAGCCAAACGTCAATCCTGAGTCTACGGTTCCGACTTTTGTGGCAATGAAGTTGATGGTAGATAATTGGCGCTGGCAAGGTGTACCATTCTACCTACGCACGGGCAAGCGGATGCCCAAAAAGGTAAGTGAAATTGCGATTCAATTCCGTGAAGTTCCCTATCTGCTATTTCAATCGGCAGCTAGACAAGTAAGCCCCAATGTTCTCACTCTAAGAATCCAGCCCAATGAAGGAGTGGCACTGCGGTTTGAGGCAAAAATGCCAGGAGCCGATCTGCGATCGCGTTCCGTAGAAATGGACTTTGGCTATGGTAAAACCTTTGGCGTAGAGGGTTCTGATGCCTATGATCGGCTTTTGTTAGACTGTATGCTGGGCGACCAAACTTTATTTACCCGTGGTGATGAGGTAGAAGCTGCCTGGCGGGTAGTTACGCCTGCCCTGTCGGTTTGGGATGCACCTAGTGATCCAAGCCTGATCCCGAACTATGAGGCGGGTACTTGGGGACCTGCTGCTGCAGAGCAGCTTTTGAGCCGTGATGGCAGACAGTGGCGTAGACCTTAATTTTACTTCTAACAAATATTTAGCTTAAGCAATTCCACTGAGAATTTTTTTGAGAATTTTTTATGGCACAAGTAACATCCGTAATTCCATTGCAAGCTCCTACTGATGTTTCAGTTTCACAAGTAGAGCAAGAGTTGAGTAAGATTTGGCAATCCTATGGCGAGAATGCTGCTGCCCGCGCTACTAGCTTTAACTTAATCATTTTTGAGCCTGACAGTGGCGATGGTAAGAGGTTAGTGCCAGTAGATGTAATTGCCTCCCAAAGCCCTTGCCGTGTATTAGATTTAATCTCTACCCCAGGTGAAGATCAGGGCATCTCTGCCCAGGTAGCTGCCTACTGCCCGATCCAGAAAAGTCGCAGTTCTCTAGTTTGCGGCGAATACATCACTCTCAAGGGAACGGCTGAGGCTTTTAACCGTTTACCTGCCTTGATTTCAGAGTTAATTATCGCCGAAATGCCAGTATTTCTATGGTGGGGTGCTAGTCCTGCCCAAGGCACAATGATGTTCGAGCGGCTAGTAAGTTTGAGCGATCGCTTAATTTGCGACTCTTCTACCTTCAAAGACTCAGAAGCAGATTTACTCAAGATCAAAGCGATGATCAATAGCGGCGTACAAGTGGCAGATCTAAACTGGCGCAGGCTCTCACCTTGGCAAGAACTAACTGCCCAAGCATTTGATTCTCCAGATCGTCGTGCAGCAGTGTGGCAGATTGATGGGATTACGATTGATTATGAAAAGGGCAACTGCACCCAAGCATTGATGTTTTTGGGTTGGATCGCAAGCAGATTGGCTTGGCAACCTAAATCGATGGTCAAAGAAGGGGGCGACTATGATATCAGTCACTATGGGTTTGTGAATAAAGATGGCGGGGAAGTAAAGGCAGAATTAGCCGCGATTCCGATGGCTGACCCAGGGATTGTCATGGGCGACCTAATCGGCTTACGTCTATCGTCGAGCAAGGGTAATACCGATGCCTGTCACGTCTTTTGTTCAGAGTCTTTAGGCTGTATGCGCATGGAAGCTTCTGGCGGTGCTCAGAACTATACTATTCATCAAGTTACGCCCCTGGCAGATCAAGGTGCAGATACGCTTTTGGGTCAACAACTTCAGCGCTGGGGTCAGGAAGTATTGTATGAAGAAAGTCTAGCAATTACGGCTGAGATTTTGACTCTTTCCCAAATTCCTGCATAAATTCGCCAATTTTCTGGGCAGCTTGAATTAATACTTCTGGCGGATGCACTAGGGCAAAGCGCACATAGCCTTCACCACTTTGCCCAAATCCTATGCCTGGAGAAAGGGCAACACCAGTTTGCTTAACTAAATCTAGACAGAACTTAATTGAATCTTGCTCCCAAGTTTTTGGTAGTTTTGCCCAAAGGTACATGGTGGCAGCAGGCTTATCGATTTGCCAATTTGCGAAATTTGCCAGAGCTTCAAGCATTTGGTCACGCCGATCGCCATAAATAGTTTGTAGTTCTTTAATTTCTTGATCGCTTTCTAGGGCGGTAATTGCCCCCTGCATAATTCCTTGATATTGATTGAAATCTACTACGGCTTTGACTTGGCGCAAGGCTTGAATTAGGACATGATCGCCCACCGCAAATCCCACCCGAAAACCACCCATGTTGTAGGACTTAGATAAAGTAAAAAACTCAATTACTCCAGTCAAATTGGGCTGAGCTTGCAAAATCGAAGGAGAAGGCGAACCAGCTAAAACAAAATCCACATAGGGGAAGTCATGTACTAAAACCAGATTGTGGGCAGCGCAAAAGTCTACCGCACTTTTCATAAACTCGGAAGTAGCGATCGCGGCGGTTGGATTGTGGGGATAACTCAAGATCATCAGCTTCGCTCGACTCAAGATATCAGCTGGAATCTCGGAAAACTGAGGCAAGAATCCAGATTCTGCTTTCAATTTCATGCCAT
>JBBRVV010000289.1:0-3507 GCA_038246525.1 Pseudanabaenales cyanobacterium | reverse complement strand
GTTTGGCTAAATTTTTGGGGCGATCGCAACCTCAAGGATGGAAAGCATGGCTCTGGATTTGTCTATTTGCATTGGTAGATGGCACTCTGTTTCAAGGTTTCTTGGCATTTGGCTTAACAAAAACTGGGGCTGGTTTGGGATCGTTATTGATTGACTCGCAACCTTTAGCAGTAGCCGTATTGGCGAGCTTTTTCTTCAGAGAACATATTAGTAGTAGAGCGATCGCTTGACTTCTGCTAGGCATAATTGGCATTAGCTTGATTGGCTTACCCCTAGAACTTTGGCAGGAGCTAGGAAGTAATAATTTCTCAGGCAGCTTATGGGATCTAGCAGGGGTTTTACAGGGCGGCGTTTTTGGCAGCGGTGAATGGCTAATGCTGGGGGCATCACTCTCCATGGCATTTGGCACAATTTTGATCCGTCCTGTAGCGCGCTACACTGATCCGCTAGTTGCTACCGCTTGGCACATGATCTTGGGTGGTATGCCATTGATCCTTTTTTCTTGGGGTTTAGAGCCTCAGAGTTGGCAAGTGCTAGATCTTTGGAGTTGGTTGGGAATAGGTTATGTAACGATTTTTGGCAGTGCGATCGCCTATGGATTATTCTTTTACTTTGCTTCTACGGGGAGCCTTACAACCTTAAGCGCACTCACTTTTTCTACGCCAATTTTTGCCCTGCTTTTTAGCAGTTTCTATTTAGATGAATCTCTACGACCAATCCAATGGTTGGGGGTAATCTTTACGCTAGGTAGTATTTACTTAGTTAGTATTAAACCTAGTGCAGTGATTCAAGAAATGCCAGAAGCCACCCTTGAAATTCCTGTAATTTCGCCTAAATAAGAATCAAGGTTCGTGAGTGATTCCTCTTAATTTTCTTATTTTTAACTACTCCCATCCCAGTCAAGAATTACTGTTATTGCGGATGTACGCGCTCCGCCCCCACTAAGGGGTTTCACCTCTTAACCCCATCTCACCAATATCTATTTTTACAGTGACAAAGTAGTAAGTCCAAACTTTTCAAAAATCGTCTGATTGATGGAGAAAATAAATACAACCTAATAGCTATAGTTGAAGTGCAAATCGGCTAATCAAACAAATTCTGGCAGTTTTATATAAGCAAAAGTAGCTAGAGATGGAAACTAAATTAATTGTTAATCTTACCTCAGGTTCGGTCGAGAATCCTCATTTGTTAGGGGATTTAACCGATGCCTTGAAAGCTCAAGGAATTGAGGTAGAAACTTTCGTGACCTCACCTGAGGAGAATGGCGAAGGTCTTGCTAAATCTGCCGCTAAAGCTGGCGCCAAATTAGTAATAGTAGCTGGTGGAGATGGCACTATCGAAGCTGTTGCTAGGGGATTAATCCATTCTCAAACCACTATGGGAATTATCCCTTTGGGTACTCGCAATAATATAGCTGCTTGTTTGAAGATTCCCAACGATCCAATTAAAGCGATTCAGATTCTGATTGAAGGTGATCGCAATCAGTTTGATATGGGGAAAATAAACGATCACTACTTTATGGAAGTGGTAGGTATAGGGCTTGAAGCGACCCTTTTCCCCAGGGGGGATGAAGTTAAAGAAGGAATTAAGAAGAATTATCTAGCTGCATTTATGAGCCTGATTTCAGGAATCAGAACCTTTTTGCAATTTAAGCACCACCGTCTATTTCTGCGCTTTGATGACAAGCGATTACGAAGTTTGCGCACCTTGCAGGTGAATATTTGCAATAGTCCGCGCTACGGCGTAGAGTTTGCGCTCGCGCCTGAAGCGAAAATGAATGATGGCAAGTTAGATGTGGTTTACATTGATAGACCTTCTAAATGGGATCATTTGCGTCACTTTTTCAGCGCTATGGGAGGAGAAAAGCTAAATCACGCACGTCTCAAAACCTATTCTGCTGCTAAAATCGAGGTTAAAAGCTATCCTCCTGCAGAAGTTCATGCTGATGGCAAATTTTTAGGTACTACACCTATTATGGTTGAAGTAGTTCCGCTAGCAGTTTGGATTTGTGTTCCCAATCCTGAACTTTTAGCGAAGTTCAAAGAAGATCGGAGCGGTCTTGATAATTTAAATCAATCTTCAGAGAGTTTAGCAACCAATCCCGATCAAGTATTCATTGACTAACATCAGGGCAGAAAAATGGACATCGCAATTCTATCAAATAAATAAAACGCGAGTATGGTTGAAAGTTTTGAGAGAGGTTTAATTTCTTTAATTCACAAATTCTTTCCTGTTCAAACTGCTCAAAGCGATCGCTTATACTCCAGTGATTTTATGCAAACCTTGCAGACAGACTTCTAACCAAATTCCGCCAGCAATCCAGCCGCTTAAGACATCTGTAGGCCAATGGGCACCCAAATACATCCGACTGAAACCAACTCCTAAGGTTATGCAAGTAGCTAGGGTGGCAGTGAGGGCTAGGGGAATATTTAGATAGTTGGTTAAGTTAGCAGCTAACAATCCATAAAAAGAAATGGCACTCATGGCATGACCACTGGGATAGCTGTAATCCATCAATTGTTTGGCTGATGCCCATAGATTTGGTCGTTTGCGGCGAAAGAAGTACTTAAAAATGCCATTCAAAAACCATGAGCCGCCTAAAGCGATCGCTAAAATCAAGGTAGCAACTGCATTATCTTGATAAATGAAAATTCCACCGATCACAATCAATAATGGAATTGTAATCTGTCCTTGAGCCAACAATGTTAGCCCGAACATGTAGCGATCTAAAGTGGGATTAGCTAAAGTTTTAAGTTTCAGCAAGCATGACTTCTCAATTGGTAGCAACCATTTCCATAAAAGGAAGCGAACTAAAAAAAATCCAAGCGCTAACACCAGTGCCCCAGCAAAAATCCCTGCCAGTAGATAGGGAATAAAGGCAATGAGAGACTGGAATAGCCAAGAGAAACGAAGACTTAGATTCGCCACCAAATAATCTCCTAAAATGGCTAACTTTAGCTTTGGCAACATTATATGCTTCACTTAAATGCTTGAATCTAAGTAGATAGGCATAAATTAAGGTGCCACAGGAAAAATGAAGATGCTTACAGGGCGACTGGGGCAAAGATCTGATATTTATCTAGTTACTCGCCAGACTTTATTCCGATTCAAATGCTTTGGTCTGTGCTTAAGTCTTATCAGACGATTTAAGCCCTAAGATTTAGAACAAATCCAAACCGTATTAAGAACCTTTTTGCTCGTGTTCGAAAGGTCATGCTTGAGCACCGGGGTCGCTCCGTGCTGCTACTGTACCCTTTAGCTAAACAGTCTTAATTGAACAGCCTTGATCAGAGTATGAGCAGGACAAATTCGCTAACCATAGCCAAGCAGTGCTAACATAACTGAAGATTTGGTATAGGATTGGGGCGGTTAAGCCTAACTTCTTCCCAGGCTGGTTAATTTTATTTAGATATGCTCAGATATGTGCCTAAAAGTGAATCCATTCAAAGCTAATCATTCTTTTACCCTAATGGGAGTAAGCCTTTTTGCTTCTAGTTTAATATTAGC
>JBBRVV010000288.1:0-3507 GCA_038246525.1 Pseudanabaenales cyanobacterium | reverse complement strand
TTTTGCAAAATCGGGACGCTCCCGTATCACTCCTACCAATTCTGGTATCGTCATTCCTTCTAGCTTTTCTCGTTCGTATTGCTGCGGTTCTTTCATTTCGTTACTTTATCCTTTTCTCGATATTTGTCAACCCTCTTACCTGATTGCTTACGAAATTTCTAAACCTGTGCGAATAAAATGGAGAGCGCAAGGCGCATTATCTATTTCTCTCTATCAAGATGGAAAATTAATCGCTGCTGAGTTTCGACCTTCGGATGAACATGAAACTATGATTACCGAAACTACTATTTTTAAGCTGCTGGCAGATTATGGCAGTGGTGAAATCCTTGAAAAAGAAGCGCAGGCAATTATTACAAAGTATCCTACTGGAATGCCGCCATCACCCAATGGCAGTGATCAGCAAGTAATTTTTACGATTAAGCCAGAAGTGATTGAAGAAACAGGCAGCCCAAATGCGGCATTTACAGGACTAAGCGATCGCTGTGCCGACAGTAAAGTAAGAGGAATAAACTCACTAGAACTTTCAGTAGATCAGGTCATGGACTATCGCAAACTCGCAACTGCATTACCTTTATTTCCTAAATTAAATATCCAAATTGACCAGATAATTACTGTACAGTCAGGCGATCAGTTTGTGCGATTAGTCTATCAAGGGACAGTGCAAGGCTTTCAGGGCTTTCTCACGCCAACCAATACTTTACTAGGTGGCGATGACGTTAAGGCAGATGTGATGTTGAAGCTAGTTTTTAAGTTTGAGCCAGCAGTTAGCCCAGAGAGTTCAGAGTTAAATACAATCATTAAAGCTTTGGCTAGAAATCCTGTGGAGAAACTAGGTCTAACTGCAAGGGTGGTGTACTAATGCAAGAATTTCAACTTCGGGTTTTAGCTACTGACAATAATAATTTTGCCTTGGAGTTATACCAATGTGCCTATAAAAAAGCGGGAGAGAAAAAACGTCCTGCGGCGAAGCGAATTGGTAAGCTGAAAGGTAATGCTCTAGTATTAGCAAGGCAAGCTATTTACACTGCTCTAAAGGCAAATAGCTACGACCCTAAAGCTCTAAGCTACACGCGCCAAGCACCATACATATTGGATGAACAGTCAGGCGTAAGTCTAGCGTTATTGTTCCAGACCTTGCAGCCCCTATCAAAGAGCGATCGCATTGCCAGTATTGCCAGTGGGGTAATGGCTATGAGTAATGAGGAGGCACATTATTGGTTTGCCAAGGTGTCCAATGGACATAAAAGGAATGCGCTTAAAGCGATTAGAGTTCTATTAGGTGACTGATACAGCTACCTCAGTTTCAACTTGAATTGGAACCTGGATATTTGCGATTGCTGCGTATATCGGTATATTTATATCTACCGTTTCAAAGCTAACAACTAGTGCATAAGGAACGTCAGCATTGGGATCATTATTCCAGCCTTGATGTCCAACAACTCCAATACAAAAAGATTCACGTAGATCGTATGATTTCACAATTGCCCAGTCTTTTTGAATTGTTCCTGCACCTCTAGAAACATTACGAGCTTTACCCCAATTGCTCTGTTTTCCAAGAAACCACTGAAAGATTCCTTCTCCTTCCTCAGCTTCAGCAGGAGCATCATATTTTTGTAACATTCTTGCTAAAAAGCTTTCTGGATCTTCACCTTTCTTACTGCATTCCCAGTCAAGCCAAGTTGAAAGGTACTTGCGCCGCGCACGCCTGGTACGACGAGGTTGAGCCTTGTAAGAAAGCGTGATTTCAACACGAATGTCAATATCTTCGCCAGGCGATCGCAACTCATCAGGCAAACTTACTTGATAAATATGAGCTTGACGAGCAGCAATGCGGCGATCGCCTTTGGCAATTAGGGTAATACGATGGTCAGAGCCTCCTAATGCACGATCAAGACTTGGTATCCCATAGCCTAACATCCGAATCGCATTACAAAGGTCAAAATTTTGCGCTTCAATCCATTCGGGTAAACGGGCTGACTGCACAATCAAAGCGCGATATAGTAAGCAGCTTTCGTTGGGTAATTCAGCAGCAAGACTAGCAGCAATGTGGGTTACTTTTGGAGCAGCATAAGAAGTACCTACACGGTCGCGTGAAACCATTGGTCCACCGTTAGCGAATGTAGAGCGAACCAGTTCGGGACATACTTCTGGAGGTGTTGAGAGATTTGGGGGTGTACAGCTATCTACGACATAATCACCCCCATATTCCACTACTTCTGGCTTGATTGAATCCCATATTCCTAGACCAGTACAAGAGAAAGATGATGGATAATCTTTTGGGGCGATAGAAGATGTGGATATATCCTTAAAAGTTTTGTGGGAGACCGATCCAACTGTCAATGCCTGAAAACTTTGAGCAGGATTAGGCACTCTGCATGAGTTCTCTAAAAGGTAATGTGGGTAAGCAATACCACTCTCAAGATGATCAGTAAGTGACAACCTAGAATTACTTATAGGTTGATTAATGGGTAGATTACCTGCTGCTACAATAAACAGGATGTCATCCTGCCATGATAAATTGTCAATCTGGGCTGCCCATGTACTCATGTATTAATTTCGACAGGGCGTGGTAGCAGCTATTGAATGATTAAAAATTCTAGTTCCCGTCTTATTTTGATAAAACTCGACAATATTTGCTATTAAGATTGGTGGATAAAGTGCTTGAGGTAAAGAACATTCTTTATCAAGGACACGAGCATTTTGTAACCAACATATTGCTTGTTGTTGTCCGATTTGAGGAACGCTGATAGGGTATAAAACTGCACCTGCAACTCGAGTACCATGTCCACCATTTGGGACATAATCAGCAACCAGATTAGTCTCATTAGGTACCCAAGAATTAGAATCATTTATGGAGATCGCTGCTTGAAGTAATGGGTGCTTTTCCTGAATACCACTGTCGATAATGCAAACTTTTGGAGCATTGGCTTCAGGTGATTTTAATGTGAATTCAATCTCACTATCAGATATTTGACTCTCTGTAGAAGAATCCTCATGAATATCATCGGGAAGACTAACATCGAAGATATAAGGAAAATTTAGGACTAAGTCTCTTAGACCCTTACCAGAGATACTAATGCGACAGGAGAAACTGTCTGGGAGTTCGCAAAGAATTGATGTTTTAGCATCAATATATTCTGGACTTTTCACTTGATAGCCAGCCACAAAGTTTTCAAAATCATCTTCACGTTGAAGTTTTAGATCATCCCATTCTTGATACGTTATAGTGCGATCATCCATCCATCGTTGAATACCTTCGATAAAATTTTCGTCACTTCTGAAGGATTCACGTCTTGGATAATCTCGTAATTGTGACTTTGTTCCTACACAGGAAATACCAATGTCAATAACATATGCTTGATTGTCTTGAATTTGTCCCCATCGTTCTTGTAATTCTGGCGAAAGTATATATTCAGGTCTTTTTGTGCCGTCAAGTATCTCCCATATCTCAGGAACTTTTCCACCCCCACGCGCTGAATTAATAAATTGTTCAATTTTCTTTAGTAG
>JBBRVV010000287.1:0-3512 GCA_038246525.1 Pseudanabaenales cyanobacterium | reverse complement strand
TAATTATTATGGCTTTTGGCCAGTTTTCCAATGTGGCTATTATTACTAATCTTTTGGTTTTAACATTTGTGCCTTATGCTATGTTAATGGTGCTAATAGCTGGTATTGGGTCGCTAATTTTTCCGATAGCTGTTGCAAATATTCTAAGTCAATCGGGGATTCAGTTTGATTCATAATTTTTCAGGAAAGTCTATTCGCTGACTTGAGCAAGAATAACCCGATGTCTGGGAGTATTACAAGTAATTGATATATGCCGAAATCCAGATTCACCCATTAATTTTGCCATGTCTAGACCGAAATATTGATCTAAATAAGGCTCAGTGCTTTTTAGCAAAGTCAGAATATAGGGCGGCATCTTGGCATAGATTTGGGATTGGGGATTCATATCCATAATTGCTAGGTGACCGTTTGGTCGAAGCAGGCGGCGACATTCCTGCAAAATCTGATGGGTGGCAGCTTGGGGTAACTCATGGCAGACTAGGCTTAAGCTGATTAAATCAAAACTCTGATCTGCTAGGGGCATATTCTCAGCCGCCGCGTGAATCCAGCTAATTTTTTGGCGAAGTGGTACTTTTTCAGAATTTCGGGCAGCGATCGCTAAAAAATAAGGAGATAAGTCTAGCCCTGTGATTTCGGCTTCAGGATAAATATCTTGCAAGGCAAAGGTACTCATGCCTACGCTACAGCCAATATCAAGTATATCTTGGGGCTTTTCTAACTTTTCTAAAACCTGATGAAAACTAGCCCGCAACATAGCATCGCCTTCCCGACTTGCCTGGTTAGTTTTTTCAGGAGCAAAAATACGCGAATGCACCGCATAGGCAGCAACTTCCACTTCAATCGCAGGCTCCCAGCCCAAATTACCCTCAGCATAAGCATGAAAAGAGGTGAGGTAATAATCGGGATAGATCAGGTCAGGATTCTTGACTTTAGCTAAGTCGGCATCTAGATCTTGGGTTCGCAAGTCAGCTACAATCTGCCGCCAAGGCACGCCCAAAGATTCCGCCCGCTCAATCATCATGGTTCTCGCCCGATGCTTTGCCCAATTTGCTAGGGGAGCGATCGCTAATAGCCCATTGACAAGCGGATTAACTAATCTGGCGGTGAGGGTAGAGGTAGCCATGCAAAAAATAAAAAATTACCCTAATATACTACGTCAGGTTTTAAGTTTCTAATTGATTGAGGCTGAAGCAGGAAGCTTTACAATATCTGTATATCTCCCAATGTAAAAATCATGTCTGATGATAATTTGCAATTAATTTTACAAAAGTTTGATCAGTTTCAGGCTGAGATTAAAGCTGAGCTAAACGAGCTTAAGACTGATCAAGCCAGAATTGAAGCTGCTGTAGAAAAATCTAATGAGCGTACCGCCAAGTTTGACGAAAAATTTAGCTATTACCAACAAGCCTCTGATCGGGTGGCTAATCTCGCCTTTACCGTGGTAACAGCATCTGCCGCCGTGATCATCCTCTCACCCGCAGTCAAAGCAATCTCCGAATTCTACACTCGCTAGTCTAAAGTTTTATTCACCATGCCTTACTTGGTGCCATTGCCAAGCGTGATTCAAAATCAAATTCAGATCGGCAAATTGGGGTTGCCATTTTAGGATTTCTTTAGCTTTAGTACTGCTTCCTACCAAAACAGGCGGATCTCCAGGACGGCGATCGCTTTCAACCGTTAAAATCTCTTTGCCAGTAACTAGAGTGGCGCTGTCAATTACTTCCCTGACTGAGAAGCCATTGCCATTGCCAAGATTAAAAATATTACTAGCGCCACCATTTAATAAATATTGCAAACCTAGTACATGAGCATCTGCTAGGTCGCTGACATGAATATAGTCGCGCACACAAGTGCCATCAGCGGTCGGATAATCTGTACCAAAAATCGAAACTGATTCGCATTTTCCTATGGCAGTGAGTAAAAGTAGAGGAATTAAATGGGTTTCGGGATTGTGATCTTCGCCAATCCTGGTTTGAGGGTCAGCCCCAGCCGCATTGAAATAACGGAAGCAAACTGAATGTAAACCGTGAGCATGATCAAAGTCACTCAAAATCCGCTCTACCATTAGCTTTGATGCGCCGTAGGGATTAATTGGCGCTTGGGGATGAGTTTCGGTAATTGGAATTTGTTGGGGCACTCCGTAAGTAGCACAGGTGGAAGAGAACACTAGATTTTTTATCTTAGCACTAACCATTGCTTCTAGGAGTGTGAGAGTGCCCATCACATTATTACGGTAATACTTGCCAGGATCTTTCACCGATTCACCTACATAGGCATAGGCAGCAAAATGTAAAACTGCGGCAATCTGATGCTTGGCAAAAATTTGATCTAGGAGCGCGCGATCGCTCACATTACCCACAATTAATTCCACTAATTCGGCTGGAAACGTTTTTTCGACCAAATCCCGATGTCCAAATACCAGGCTATCGAGGATGATCACTTGAAAATTGGCGGCTAGGAGCGAAAGCACCGCATGGGAACCGATGTAGCCTGCCCCACCTGTAACTAGGATTTTGATTTGATTCATAATCTCTACTCCAAGGTTTGCCAAATTTGAGCGATCGCGATTTCAATTTGCACTTTGGTATAGCCTGCCTGTAATGCCTGGATCATAATTGGCTCTAGGAAACTATTCAACCCTTCCTGCTGCCACCGACTATAGGCAGATTTTACGGTTTCTTCAGATATGACAAGCTGAGTTGCAACTTCCGTAGGTGAGGGCAGTTGACTAGAATTATTTAATAGTCCCAACTCTTGAAATACCTGTAACTGATTAATGATTTGTTGCTCTGATGTAAGAGAACTAGAAAGATCAAGATGAAAGTCCGTCAACATGGGGCGAAAGTTGCAAATAGTTTTGCGTTTGGCTGCGTATCTCCTGAAAAAGTTTATCATCATTGCCTTTCAATTCGACTAAAGCATAAAGTTTTACGGGTTGCGATCGCCCCCTTACCAAATGCTCTCCCAGGTCTAAGGCTTCTATCTCTAACTCCACCAAGTCATAAACCGCCTGAGTAATCAAAATGTCTACACCCAATTCTTTAGTCATGCCCTGCACCCGACTGGCAAGGTTTACGGCATCACCGATCGCCGCATATTCTAGGCGCTTGGTTGGAGAACCAATATTCCCTACGGTAATCTCGCCAAAGTGAATACCAATGCCATGAAAAAAGCTCAAATCTCCCGCTTCATCCCATTTTTGCCGCAACTTGACTAACCGTTTTCGCATCTCTAAGGCGGCTTTGATGCTATTCAATACATCAGTTTTTCCTCCTTGAGAAATTGGCGTACCGAACTCCGCCATGATTTCATCACCAATAAATTTATCCACTGTGCCTTGTGCTTCTAGGATTGCATCCACCATTTCACCTAAATAGGAATTCAGTTGAGATATTAGTTTGTCGGCTGGCAATTGGTCACAGAGGCTGGTAAAACCCCGAATATCACAAAACATTACCGCTGCATTGACATTTTTCCCTTTGAGCAAAAGTCGGTAGGATTCAGGTTGGCTG
>JBBRVV010000286.1:0-3516 GCA_038246525.1 Pseudanabaenales cyanobacterium | reverse complement strand
GGCAGGAGGTAAACCTTTTTTGGGCGACAGTCCTGCTTTCGGTAGCGCTATGGGGGTGGCAAAAGCAAATGGACTTTTTGCATATCTACAACAGCTAGATGTGCCGATTGTGGAATTTCAAGGGTCAAGATATGCGATTGATAAAGCAAGTGAAGGCAGTCAAGACTTGCAGCATTTACGCCTCTCCAAAGAAGCAATGAATGCTGACGTGGTGATTAATCTGCCAAAAGTTAAATCTCATTTGCAACTAACGCTCACGATCTCAGTCAAAAATCTGTTCGGTTGTGTACCTGGGAAGATGAAAGCCTGGTGGCACATGGAAGCAGGAAAAGATGTGCATAAATTCGCGCAAATGCTAGTTGAAACAGCATTGATGATTTCACCTCAGCTGACAATTCTAGATGGAATTATCGGACATGAAGGGAATGGACCAAGTGGCGGTGAACCTCGTACTCTAGGTGTTCTGGCGGCTTCAAGTGATGTATTTGCTTTAGATTGTGTAATTGCTGAAATTTTAGGTGTGCCTCAAGCTCAAGTTCCTACTCTAGTAGCAGCAGCCAAGAGAGGTTTGGTGAGTAATTGGCTCGAAGTAGAAACCATTGGCACACCTATCGATCAACTGCGCATCCATAACTGGCAACTGCCTAGCGAAATCATGCCGATTGACTTTGGCTTACCCAGAATTCTGCGGTCTACTTTTAAGCATATCTATATTAAATTTATCAAAGAGCCTTTGAGCGTCTATGTTTCATAGACTTGTAACCATTGCTGCTGGATCTTTGGGCGTTGTACGTTTCAAGAGAGAACATTCACCGCTTTCTGTCTGAGTAGATGATCGCACAAAACTAAGGCTACCATCGCTTCCACCATTGGTACAGCACGGGGTAACACACAAGGATCATGACGACCGCGCGCAATTAAAGTAGTATCTTCGCCATCTTTGCTCACGGTTTTTTGCTCTTGCATAATTGTCGCCGTGGGCTTGAATGCGATGCGCATGATGATATTTTCACCATTAGAAATGCCACCTTGAATGCCGCCTGAATTATTGGTTATGGTGCGAAAGCGATCGCCTTCCATATAAAATTCATCATTGTGTTCTCTACCCGTCAAAAAAGTACCCGCAAATCCAGAACCAATTTCAAATCCTTTGGTGGCAGGTAAGGACATGATCGCTTTTGCTAAATCAGCTTCGAGTTTATCAAAAACTGGTTCTCCCAAGCCTACTGGTACATGACGCGCCACACATTCAATCTCACCACCAATAGAATTCCCTTCTCTTCGTAATTGGTCGATTAATTCAATCATCTTTTCGGCAACTTCCGAATCTGGGCATCGGACTATATTGCTTTCCACTTCGGCAGTAGTTACGGTTTCAGGATTGATTTCCAATGCGGCTAAATCTTTAATTCGCTTCACATAGGCAATGATCTCTACTCCTGCCATTTGATAGAGAATTTTTTTGGCGATCGCGCCTGCGGCAACCCTGCCAATTGTTTCTCTTGCCGAACTTCTGCCACCACCTTGATAGTTACGAATCCCATATTTTGCTTGATAGGTAGCATCTGCATGGGAAGGTCGGAATTTATCTGCCATTTCTTGATAGTCTTGGCTGCGCGCATCTTTATTTCTGACTAAAATAGCGATCGGTGTACCCGTGGTTTTGCCCTCAAAAACGCCAGAAAGAATCTCACAGAGATCATCTTCTTGACGTGGGGTAGTGATTTTGCTCTGTCCTGGTTTGCGGCGATCCAATTCCATCTGGATTTCAGCGGCACTGATTTCTAAGAGCGGGGGGCAGCCATCGATCACTACACCTACGCCACCGCCGTGGGATTCGCCAAAAGTAGTAATCCGAAATAAATGTCCGAAAGAACTGCCCATAAAAAATTAATCACTGCATAAGTTAAGATTTACAGATTAACATGAAGTCACAAATGCAAAGTTTGTTTAAGTTTGAGCAAGATTTTGGTGATTCTTTGCGCTGCATTCCTATGGCGGTGCGCTTTAAGCTGGATACCAGTGGGATTAAACTCAAACTTTCTCACTGGCTAAATCTTAGTCATACACAAAGAAATGAATTATTAGAATTACCTTGTGCGGCAAAAGATGAGATTCAAGCCTACAGATCGCTAGTTCATCAATTCACAGCCAAAAATCTTCCTACAGACCTGCCAATTGATCCTGAACCTAACTGGCTGAATATCGCCGAGTTGCCAGAGGCTTTAATTCAAAAATTGGCGGAAGTGCAACGAGAAATTTCCTTAAAAGAATGGCAAAATCTTTCTGCGTTTCAAAGATTTACACTAATTAAGCTCAGCAGGTCGAGCCATGAAAATCTAAACTTTATTCCCGCCTTGGAAGAATTTGGGATTACTGATTAGGCTTCTTGACTTTCACTTTGTAATTTCCGAAGTTGTTCTGGACTTAGCCCCGTAAATTTGGCGATTAATTCTAGCTCAAGCCCTGAACTAAACATATTTAAGGCAATCTGGTTGGCAGCTTTTAACTCGCCTCTGGCTTCACCCTTAGCTTCACCCTTAGCCTCACCTTCAACCAACCCTTCAGCTTTACCTTCCAGTAAAATTTCTTGGTATGTTACTGATTCCCGCATCATATCGCTCCTTAGGATCCTATCAACAATGTCTTTATTCAATACTAATCCAGAGATGATGTATGTGGCACTGGCTAGATTACTTTTTAGATTTCGGTCTTCAATAATGTCAATAATTCTCTTGGTATTTCTGAGGGTTTCGGCGGCATCCTCTGTTTTAGTCAAAGCTGATAGGGGCAATAATCCTGGGTATTGTTGAAAGATTTCCGTGGGCTGTTCCCATAATCGAATGACGTTATAGCTATGATTAATCTGCTTCGCTTCAAACCTGTTTTAAAATACCAGAGGTGAATCTGACGGTTTCAGATAAATTACGATTTGATAGATTTCTTTATCGGGATATTTGCGATGAAGTCTTACCCAGTAATCCAGCATTCTAAATGCCATATTCTGATCGGGTCTAGTTTGAAATTCTATCTGCAAAATCAGGCTAATTGATGCAAGAAATATGACGGAATCGGCACGAATTGGCTCAACTGAAAGTTCAGAAGGTTCGAGTTTGGTTAGCTCTAATGGTTGTCCTAAAAGCCAACTGGCGAAGTCTGCAGAGAAGTTCTCAGCCAGGAATTTACAGGTGTTATCGTAGGTCATTTCAAAACTTTATTAACCTAGTACTTTTCCAAATCTAGCTTAGTTTAGTTTAATTGGCATTGCTGTTAAAGTAAAACATTTCTAATTTAGAAGAACTAGTAGATCAAATAGTCTAGTTCTCAATCATAATTAGTTATCATATTTACAAAACTTATCATTTTGTCCCATGCCCCAGCTTTCGCGTCAATCTGCCTTGGTGATTCTGCCATTTTTCCTATGGGGGACGGCAATGGTAGTAATGAAAGCGGTAATTCCCCAGACTGCGCCTCTTTTTTTTTCGGCGGTGCGCAGACTTCCAGCCGGCTTATTGT
>JBBRVV010000285.1:0-3518 GCA_038246525.1 Pseudanabaenales cyanobacterium | reverse complement strand
TAGTCAAGAATACCAATTAGCGATCGCTGCATCGGGCAGATTAAAAAATGTAGCAGAATTTTCTGAATTAGTAATTCAAACTGGTACAGATGGCTCACTTACGCGCTTGCGAGATGTGGGTAGAGCAGAACTTGGAGCAGAAAACTATGGCTCGATTTTGCGCTTTAATGGCAGACGCAACGTGGGAATTGGCGTGCAACAGTTGCCTAGTGCGAATGGGTTAGAAGTGGCTGCAAAGGTAAAAGAAGAATTAAAACAACTAGCTAAAGGCTTTCCGCCTGGTTTGAAGTATGACATTGCCTTTGATACCACCTTGTTTGTGGAGGCTGGAACCGAAGAGGTGATTTTCTCTCTGGCTTTAGCGGTAGGTTTAGTAATTTTAATTATTTTCCTATTCTTGCAAAATTGGCGGGCGGCATTAGTTCCCGCGATCGCGATCCCAGTCGCTCTAGTCGGCACATTTATCTTTGTGAAGGCCTTAAATTTTAATATCAATACCTTGACTCTATTTGGTTTAACCCTCGCAACGGGCTTGGTAGTAGATGATGCGATCGTCGTAGTAGAAGATATTAGCCGTCGGATTCAAGAAGATAAGGTTGAACCAATTCCTGCTGCGATTCAATCGATGAATGAATTATCGGGTGCAGTGGTTGCCACGTCTTTAGTGCTGATTGCTGTGTTTGTGCCTGTGGCATTTTTTCCTGGCACTACCGGACAGTTATATAAGCAGTTTGCATTGACGATCGCTTTCTCAATTTTGGTTTCTACTTTTAACGCTCTTACTCTTTCTCCCACTCTTTCTGCTTTACTTTTACGTCAAGGACAACAACCAAAAAATTGGTTTTTTGGTGCAATTAACAGGTTTCTTGACAAACTTCAGTCGGTCTATCGCACTATTGTAATTTTTACCACCAAGATTAAAGGTGGGATTTTGATTTTATTTGTAGCAGCATTGGCATTGACTTACTGGGTCTATCAAAGTGTGCCGACCGCATTTTTGCCAGAAGAAGATCAGGGCTATTTCATTACAATTGTGCAGGCTCCAGAAGGCGTATCTCTAAACTATACTGAGAGAGTTTTGCAACAAATAGAAGGCATCATCCGTGCCAAAGATGAGAAAGGAAACGAACTTTTTCCAGAAATTAAAAGTACCTTCGCTTTAGGTGGATTTAGTTTTAGTGGCAACACCCCGAATAATGGCGTAATCTTTACTACGCTTAAACCTTGGAAAGAGAGAACTCGTTCCACCAAGCAAATTATCGGTACGCTTTTCCCACAATTATTCGGCATTAGAGAAGCAATTGTAATTCCTGTACCGCCACCAGCAATTTTAGGACTGGGCAACGTGGGTGGATTCGATTTTCAACTCCAGGATCGCACCAATCAGGGCTTTAGCGCATTAGGACAAACCTTGGGTGCATTTTTAGCCAAAGCCAGTAAGATTCCACAATTAGTTGGCTTGCGTCCTACATTTAATGGTAATACGCCCCAGTTAAGCGTAGACGTAGATCGCGATCGCGCCAATGCGCTGCAAGTACCGCTACAGGAGATTTTTAGTACATTGCAAGCTCTGCTTGGTTCGCAATATGTAAATGACTTTAACGAATTTGGACGTACTTATCGCGTCTATGTGCAGGCAGATCAGAGCTTCCGTTCCAATCCCGAGGATATTAATAAACTCTATGTGCGATCGCGTAAAGGAGAGATGATTCCCTTGGCAAATCTGATCAAAGTTACCGAAACCGTTGCCCCTTCAATTATCAATCACTACAATCTCTTCCGTTCGGTACAGATCACAGGTAGTGCTGCTCCTGGTGTAAGTTCTGGTCAAGCGATCGCTTTAATGCAAAAAACAGCGGCAGAGACTCTGCCGCGCGGCTATGGCTACGAATGGTCAGGTTTAACCCTAGAAGAGGTAAATAGTGGAAGTGGAGCAATTTTCATTTTTGGCTTGGGAATCTTGTTTGTATTTTTGGTTTTAGCCGCCCAATATGAGAACTATATTGATCCAATGATCATCATGCTGACTGTACCTTTGGCAGTGTTAGGTGCTTTATTAGCAGGGCTTTTGCGCGGTTTTCCCAATGATGTCTATACCCAAATTGGACTGGTCATGTTAGTGGGAATGGCAAGTAAGAATGCAATTTTAATCGTGGAATTTGCGAATCAACTGCGAGAGAAAGGTGTTTCAATTGTGCAATCTGTGATCCAAGCCGCCCAGGGCAGATTACGTCCGATTTTGATGACTTCCATTTCCACAATTATTGGCGTTTTCCCCTTAGCGATTGCTTCAGGCGCAGGAGCAGGTGCGCGTCAATCTTTGGGCACAGCCGTGATCGGTGGGATGGTAGTGGCAACGATGCTAAGTTTATTTATTGTGCCAGTTCTGTATATCGTGATCAAAACCATTGTGCATCGCTCGGACAAAGGCTTACACCAACCTGAAACTGAGGGAGATAAATCTATAGTTACACATACTCCAAATGGCGCTGCTAATCATCATTCCGATCATCTCTCTGAGCAAATAGCACCTGAACCGAAAGAAGAATTAACCAAAGTTAGCGGCAAATTAAGAGAAAATCTTAAGAAAGATTAAAGCAATTACCGAACTGAAAAAGGAAGTAAATAAAATATAGCAGGCTGGATCATAATGGTTGTCGAAATTGTCTTTCTAATTGCTTCTGCAAAGGTGCGGGTAGACACATTAGCCTTTCTCGCCAGGGCAATCTCAACCACAGGTAAAGTGATTAGGATAGAAGAAGACAGTATTTCAAATGATGAAGATAGAAGTACTTTTTATTATCCAGTAATCGAATTTACAAATTCCAAACGAAATCCAATTCAATTTAAATCAAATATTGGGAGTAGCTTCCCAGCTTTCAAAATTGGGCAACAAGTGAAGGTGCTGTATAATCCCCAAAATCTAAGCTCTGCCAAGATCGCTACATTTATCCAGGTTTGGCTTGGGGCAATTATCTTAGGGGTTATTGGTATCGGTTCTACTATGGTGGGGATTGTATTGATCTTTAAGAAAAGCTAGATTACAAGAGTAATTCTTCTAAAGAGAAACTTTTAAGAAAACAAAAAAGAGGCGTTTGTATACCTCTAAGTTCTATTACTTTGTCAGAAAGAAATTAATTTACTCCACAGCCTCTTCCACCGAAACAGTTACGGGGATAGTCATACTCACAGGCGGATTGGTGATCTGTTCACGATACTTAGCTGCCATCTCTTCTGCTTTGTCATAGACTAGCTGAGGATCTTTCACCATGTTGCCAGGTTCAGCTTCAAGTTGCTTAGTAGATAGCGAAATTCTGCCGCGTTCTGCATCAAGATCGATGATCATTACCTTCACTTCATCATTCAGATTGAAGACGCTATTGCGAATCAGGAATAAATCCGCGTAACCCTTCAATCCGAACCAAGGCTCCACCACGATTTGTGGCAAAAACTAGCGATCGCTAATGCTGCTAATGCTAAGATTACTGCGAAGTAATGTAGATTTGCCTGGTTTAGCT
>JBBRVV010000284.1:0-3521 GCA_038246525.1 Pseudanabaenales cyanobacterium | reverse complement strand
TAGTTCTACTTTGTAGCCACTATTTTCGGCAAAGCGGCTGTACATCCGCAACAGCATTTCAGCCCAATCCTGGGCATCGGTGCCACCTGCACCTGCATTAATGGTTAAGACCGCATCGAAGCGATCATACTCATTGGACAAGAGTTGCTCCAGATCCCAGCGATCTAGTTCAGTTTGAAGAGACTTAATTGTGTGGCTTGCTTCGGCAGTAAGACTGGCATCGGGTTCAAGCTCTAATAGTTCAGCGATCGCGCCGATGTTTTCTACAGACTTATGCCAGCGATCAAATTTTTGCAGATGGGACTGAAGCTCATTTAACTCCTGCATCACGGTTTGGGCGCGATCGCTATTTTCCCAAAATTCAGTCTGGGCAGCTACTTGTTCACGGTCGGCGATTTTTGCCACAATTGCGGGCAAGTCAAAGATAGTCCTGGGTTTGTCCCAGGTGCTGAGCCAAAATTTCCCGATTGCGTTTAATATCTACTAAGTCCATATCCAAAAAAATTAACAATTCTCTAAAGCTAGGATTAGTATAAGTGTTTACAATGAGGATTAAAATCTTGTACTGCTTTTTTAGGGCGCAAGCTTAGAACATTTCAGCTTAAGAATATTTCAGCCAAATGGTAAAGCTTTTTTCATATTTTTTGGTACTGATGGTATTTAATCAAGTAGGTTAGTTAAATAGGTCAATAAAAAGGTTCTCTCCCTACTGCTACACAATAATGAATGAGACAGCTATAAGTCATACATTGCTAATTACCGATGCCAAGGGTAGCCGTACCTTCTGCCTAAATGGGCTGAAATATACCATCGGTAGAGATGTGAGCAATAACATTCAGTTACACTCTCGTTTTGTGTCGCGTCAACACGCCGTTTTGCTTAGAGTTCCTGCCTCTGAACCTGGTAGATATTTGTTTCGGGTAATTGACGGCGATCTCTCAGGTAAGCCCAGCGTGAATGGGGTAATGATCAACCATCAGCAAAAGATCACTTCCTATGAGTTGGGTCATGGCGACATTATTACGCTTGCGCCCAATGTGCAGCTAATTTATATGACTGAGGCAGTGGTGGTCGCGCGCTAAGTTTTTGGACTAATTATTTTTTGGGCTAATGTTTTGGCGATTTAGATAATGCTCCTGGAGACCCCGCGGCTTTGGCTCACAGCTATCAATGCTAACGATTTAAATATTTTTCACAGTATTCTCGCCAATCAGTTTGTTAGAGGATATTTAACTAACGATCTAGAGCTTCTGCCCCAGACATCTGAAGAAATGTTAGAAGAGAGCTTGCGAATGTTTGCCCAGGAAGGGGTTGGGCTATGGCTGCTCGAGCGCAAACAAAATTCGGAAATAGATCCAGAAATAGTTAGCTCCGCGAAAATCGATCCAGAAAAAATAGGTTTAGTAGGACTGTGGTACTTTTTTGGCGAGTGCCAACCGCAATTGATCTATGCACTGCTGCCCCAATGGACTGGTCAAGGTTTTGCAACGGAGGCGGCTCAGGCGGTGATCACCTGCTGCTTTGATTTTTTTGGCTTCAACTATTTAATTGCTAGCTGCGATCGCCCTAACTTAGCTTCTCAAAATTTAGCCCTCAGATTAGGCATGGTTCTGGTTGAAGAAAAAATAATTGAGGGCAAACCAATCATCTTTTTTTCTCTATCCAAATAAGTTATGAGCGGGATTTAACACCTGTAGTCCAAAAACCAAAATAGGCGGTAAGCCATAGCTTAAATTGTGGTGTAGGCTAGGAAATGACTTCAAAAATCTTTATGTTTAATTAAGCACTAAATTTTATGACTAAGGCAATCATGGAAACCGATAAAGGCTCAATCCATTTGGAATTGTTTGAACAGGATGCGCCAAATACCGTAGCCAACTTTGTAGAGCTTGCGGAAAAAGGCTATTACGATGGCTTGAACTTTCACCGCGTGATTCCTAATTTCATGATTCAAGGTGGCTGTCCTAAAGGTACTGGCACTGGTGGCCCTGGCTACCAAATCAACTGCGAAATCAACGATCATAAGCATTTAGCTGGCAGTCTTGCGATGGCTCATGCAGGCAAAAATACTGGCGGTAGTCAATTCTTTATTTGTCATTCACCTCAATCTCACCTTGATGGCATTCATACCGTGTTTGGCAAAACCGAAGATATGGCGGTAGTCAATGCGATTCGTCAAAGCGACAAGATTATTTCAGTCAAAATCGAGAAGTAATTAATTTCTCAATCTAGACTTAGCCCAGATATAGCCCAGATTCAGGGCAGAAGGTTTTTAGATCTTTTTCCCTGATTCGGAGGTTTACCGATTCGCCAACTGCGATTTGAGCCTGATGATCAGATTGGTTAACACGGGCAACTAATTCCTGACCTGATCGGGTGTTGAGATAATAGATCAGATCTCGACCAACAAATAAGCGATCGCTAACTATGGCAATTCCAGTTGTAGCAGCTTCTAATTCGATCGCATCTTGGCGAATCATCAAATCTACCGAATCGCTTTGTTTTTCACTAGACAACGAGTTAGGTATGGCAAAATCGCCAATTTCAGTATGCCAAAAATTCTCTGAGCCAATGCTGAGGTGAACCGCTGGCAAAAAATTCGCCTGACAGACAAACTCCGCCACAAACCTTGATGCGGGCTGTTGATAAATTTGCTCAGGGCTGCCAATTTGTTCGATTTTGCCTAGACGCATTACCGCGATCAAGTCGGCGAGGTGCATTGCTTCTTCTTGATCATGGGTAACGAAAATTGCAGTTTTGTCAGTATTTTTTAAAATTTGGCGCAACTCTCTTCGCAATTGCAGCCTTATTTGGGTATCGAGATTACTAAGCGGTTCATCAAACAAAATTAGGTCAGGATTGGGAGCGATCGCCCGAGCTAAGGCTACTCGCTGTTGTTGACCACCCGAAAGTTGATGGGGATAGCGATCGCTTAATTCAGTCAAACTCACCAGGCTTAGGGCTTGACTAACTACTTTTTTGGCATTTATCGCAGAAAGGCGGCGTAGTCCAAAAGCCACGTTTTGCCACACATTGAGATGGGGGAAGAGGGCAAAATCTTGAAACACCATGCCTACATTCCTTGCCTCTGGTGCTAAGGAGGTAATGGAGCGACCTGAAAGTAAAATATCTCCAGCTTGGGGCTGATCAAAACCCGCAATTAGCCTCAATAAAGTTGTTTTACCACAACCAGACGAGCCTAGCAGCGCCAGGATTTTCCCTTGGGGTAATTGTAAAGATATTTGATTGATCGCGGGGGAGGAGGTTCGAGCAAAACTTTTTATGACTTTTTGCAGTTCTAGCAGAATTTTGGGGGAGCGATCGCCTGACTGATCACTCAGCGAGGCAGAAGGTAGTAAAGCAGGAAGTTCTGGGGAAGATTGAACCCAGGCAGCAGAATTGACAAGTAATTGAGTCTTTGGCACTTGAGCTTTGGGCACCTCTTAAATCTAATTATTCCTAATAGTATAACTAACTAGATTAATAAAACTAATTCATCCCTTATAGCCTATTAGTTTGTT
>JBBRVV010000283.1:0-3523 GCA_038246525.1 Pseudanabaenales cyanobacterium | reverse complement strand
GTTGACAAGCAAGAGGGAAGAAATTCAGAATATGAAGCCGAGGGGGAGATAAATTAACAACTTGTTTAACCAGGGTCATTTCATTCTGATAGAATGGGGGGGACGGGATTAATCAAACATGAGCGAGTTAGCCATAGTAGAAGCATTTAAGGGTTTACCAGATGTACGTTGAGCAGAAGGGCGGCGGCATGATCAGGCAGTAGGGATAGCGTTATTCACATTAGCAGTCAGCGCAGGATGTCAAGGATTTTTGTCAATTGGGGATTGGCTAGAGTCATATCAATCAGAGCTACTTGGCACTGGTATCGTTGGATGGGGAAGCAGGAAACATGAGCTAGATAGAGGTATATGGCATATCGTATTGAAAACAGTTGAGACCAAGATAGCCTAATCTTGAGAATACCAAGTTTCAAAGCAGGAACAATTTTAGTGGCGAACTAACCAAAATAGATCGAGTGTTCTTTGAAGGTTCTCCACTGATTTAGCATAGCAACATAATTGGGCTAAGCCCCAACCCCAGTTATCCTTTAACTGTGCAAAGCCTGTAATTTTTGAAATTAGATAAAATAAAATCCTCCGTTGAAATCTAATATCTCAAAGGAGGAAGTAGTTTTACTGCAAAACTAACTTGCAGTTGGTTCAGAGGATGGTTGAGAGGTTTTGTTAGAGATCGCAGAAAACTTATTTGCAATAGTATTCCAAGCCATTTTCCCAAGAGTTAACATCCAATTTCCTTCTAACTCACGGAATAGTTCCATATTTAAATGGAAAGAATGATTTGCTTCTTCTACAATCTTTTCGGCAACATCAGAATCAATTGGCAGAGTATCTAAAGCAGTACGATATTGCTTCTTAAATTCACCATGGTTTTTAATTGTATCAAAATCGTAGAATGCCGTGCCTTGTCCATCAGTGAGATTCATTGCCTGTTTAGCGATTTTCTTCAAGATTTGTCCGCCTGAAAGATCCCCCATATAACGAGTGTAAGCGTGGGAAATCAAGAGTTCGGGTTTGGTTTGAGAAACCTCCTTTAGCCGCTGCACATATTTTTCACAAGCTGGGGAAGGATGCACTTTTGTCTGCCAATCCGCACCATAATAATAGGCTAAGTCTTTCTCTAGAGTTGACTTTCGCCAGAGTTCTGGGTAAAAAATCTTGCCTAAAACTGGATGAGATCGATGCCGATCCAATTCAGCTTCTAGGGAGTCATAGATAAAATAAAAGTTCCCCACCAATTTACCGTAGGACTGCTTATCTACAATTCCTTTGAGGAAAGAAGTAACAAAACTGGTACTTTCTGCCATCGTGTGAGCTTTTTGGGTACCCACGCGCAACTGATATGCCAAACCCGACTCTGCTGAGTTTTCCTTAATCTTTTCCTTGATTTCGCTCACGCTAACTCCTGAACCTTAAATAAAATACTGAAATAAAAGAATATTTAACTTTAAGCCAAATTTTCTGATTCTGATCAGATTGAAATGGGGCTATGGCTCAAATATACTATCGAGGCTATAGAAAAGTTCTAATGTCGCAACAAAATTTTATTAGCGCGATCACCCCACTTGGCAAAGTATAATTGTTGCAGGATATATCAAGAGGATTTGAGGAGGTCGGGCAATTGGTTTTAACTGGATATGAGTATCTTTTAGTATTTACGCTTGTATGCTGTGCGGTTCCAGCGATCGGCATCATTTTGGCTAGCTTTCTTAGCCCCAAATTTGCTTCTCCTGCTAGTCGGGTATCCTACGAGTCTGGTTGTGAGCCACGGGGCGAGGCTTGGATTCAATTCAATATTCGCTACTATATGTTTGCCCTAGTATTTGTGGTTTTTGATGTAGAAACCGTATTTTTATATCCTTGGGCAGTAGCGTTTAGTCAGTTGGGTTTACTAGCTTTCATTGAAGCGATTATTTTTATTTCAATTTTGGTATTAGGACTTGTTTACGCTTGGAGAAAAGGAGCTTTGGAATGGTCATGAAACCTGAAGAAATTCAAATGGATTTTAGTATTGAGGAGCAAAAACAGCGCCTTATTAATCCGATTGAGAAGTCAATGGTGACTCAAGATTTGGTAAACAATGTGGTGCTAACGACCCTAAATGATCTTTACAATTGGGCACGAATGTCTAGCCTTTGGCCCATGCTCTACGGCACAAGCTGCTGCTTTATTGAAGTTGCGGCGATGATTGGCTCACGTTTTGACTTTGACCGTTTTGGCTTGATTCCCCGTTCTTCACCTCGCCAAGCTGACCTGATCATTACTGCTGGTACGGTAACCATGAAAATGGCTCCTGCGCTGGTACGCCTATATGAACAGATGGCTGAGCCAAAGTATGTAATTGCCATGGGTGCTTGCACGATCACTGGCGGAATGTTTAGCACCGACTCGATTACTACAGTGCGTGGTGTAGATAAGTTGATTCCTGTAGATGTGTATCTACCTGGTTGTCCGCCCCGTCCTGAAGCGATCATGGATGCAATTATCAAGCTGCGTAAAAAAATTGATGCGGAAGACTTTAGTCAGCGCGCAAATATGCAGTCTACTCACCGCTTTTACACAATTAAGCATGAAATGCAGTCAGTGGAACCTATTCTGAATGGTAAGTATTTGGAGTTACCTACTCGGATGGCTCCGCCCAAGGCGTTGGCTGAATCTGGGATTCCTTTACCAGCATTGCAAGTAGCTCAAACTGTAAAACAGGAGGCTTAGATTCATGGCAGAAAATGAAAATCCTGGCAGTAATGAAGCTCAAAGCTCAGATCTAGCCGTGCAAGAAGCCGAAGGTTCGGCGGTATCCAAATGGCTGAACCAGAACGGCTTTGACCATGAGTTAATGGGTGCGGATCACCAAAATGTGCCAATTCTAAAGGTCGGTAGAGATTACCTCTTTCCCTTTGCCTCAGCCCTTTATGCCTACGGCTACAACTACTTGATGTTTCAATGTGGTTACGATGATGGTCCTGGCGGTGATCTAGTTAGTACCTACCACTTGGCAAAGTTAGGTGATGGCGATTTAAAAGACGAAGTCAGAATTAAGGTTTTTCTTCCACGCGAAGATCCTCGCTGTCCTTCAGTTTTTTGGATTTGGAAGTCGGCTGATTGGCAAGAACGGGAAACCTATGATATGTATGGCATTGTTTATGAAGGACATCCAAATTTGAAACGAATCTTGATGCCCGAAGATTGGGTGGGTTATCCCTTGCGAAAGGATTATGTCACCCCAGACTTCTATGAGTTGCAGGATGCTTATTAAGTTTTAATTTTGACCGACAAGCCCTCAATTCTGGGGGCTTTAAATTTTTAACCCTCATTCCGCTCCTAATGGAACTCCAAGAATAGTTAGGAAGAAGGGACAGGGATTAGATAGTAGCGTTGACAAGCAAGAGGGAAGAAATTCAGGACATGAAGCCGAGGGGGAGATAAATTAACAACTTGTTTAACACCATTAGAGACAGCCAGATGAATTGCCATAAAACATAGAAATACACAACGCAAAGTTCGATAAGCGGTAGGTTTACCTAGC
>JBBRVV010000282.1:0-3525 GCA_038246525.1 Pseudanabaenales cyanobacterium | reverse complement strand
ATTCCGCTTTACTTGTTAATTGCGATTTGGGGTGGCGAAGAAAGAACTAAGGCAGCGATGAAATTTCTGATTTACACTGCTATTTCTGGCTTTCTGATTTTGCTAGGATTCTTTGGCATTGCTTGGTTAAGTGGTTCTACCAGCTTTGACTATGAAACAAATTTGCAAGCGATCGCTTCTATTCCGCTCTCAACTCAAATTATTTTATTATCTATCCTGTTGATTGGCTTTGGGATCAAAACTCCGCTAGTGCCGCTGCATACTTGGTTGCCCGATGTCTATGTGGAAGCTTCGCCTACCGTGGCAATTCTCTTGGGTGGAGTTTTAGCGAAGTTGGGCACCTATGGTTTAGTGCGATTCGGTTTACAGTTACTGCCCGATGCTTGGAATGTGCTCTCTCCTGCCCTGGGAATTATCGGCACGATTAGTGTTCTCTATGGTGCATTAACCGCGATCGCACAAAATGACATTAAACGGATGGTGGCATATAGTTCCATCGGTCACATGGGCTATGTATTAGTGGCTTTGGCAGCAGGTACAAAGCTGAGTTTAATTGGCGCTGTCGGTCAAATGATAAGTCACGGCTTGATTTTAGCAGTGCTCTTCTATTTGGTTGGCGTAATTGAAACCAAGGTCGGAACCAGAGATTTGAATGCTCTAAATGGGCTGCTTAATCCAATTCGGGGTCTACCACTCACTAGCACTTTATTAATTATTGGTGGGATGGCAAGTGCAGGAATTCCAGGCTTAGTCGGCTTTATTGCCGAATTTTTGGTATTCCAAGGTAGCTTTATCATCTTCCCAATTCCTACCCTGCTCTGCATTATTGCCAGTGGACTGACCGCAGTTTATTTTGTGATTTTGCTCAATCGTACCTGCTTTGGTAGATTAGATAATGCCACAGCCTACTACCCAAAAGTGACTTGGGCAGAACATACTCCCGCCTTGATTTTGGTAGGATTGATTTTTTTCTTGGGCATTCAACCAACTTGGCTCTTGAAGTGGAGCGAACCAACTACTAATTCTCTAGTCGCAAGTCTGGTAGAATCAAGCGATCGCCAAGTTGTGCAAGTAGCAATTAAGTTAGATTCTTTAAGTGCTAAAATCGAACCAAGATAGAAGGTAGCGAATATGTTGCTAGAATTACAGCGAATAGAAGTTCCGCCAGGGCAGCATTTAATCTTACAGAATGTGGCTTGGAGAGAGTTTGAAACGATTCTGGAAGAATTAGATGATCATCGCAGTAGTCTAATTGCCTATGAGAATGGAATACTGGAGATCTTAATGCCTTCACCTGAACATGAATTTAATAAAGAAATTCTGGGGGATTTAATCAAGGCATTACTAGAAGAGTTAGATATGGAGTTTTGTAGTTTAGGCTCTACTACCTTCAAAAAATCCTTCTCTACTGGAATAGAACCTGACCAATGTTTTTATATTCAAAATGAAGCAGCAATTAGAGGTAAGAAAAGAATCGATCTGAGTATTGACCCACCACCTGATCTAGCGATCGAGATTGATGTAACTTCCCGCACTCACCCAAGTATTTATGAAACCCTAGAAGTTCCTGAACTATGGCGCTTTGAGCGAGGAAATTTACAAATCAACTTACTCAGATTAGGAAAGTATGAGGAAGTTCAGCAAAGCTTAATTTTCCCGATTTCTAACCTAAATCAAGTAATTCCTTGTTTTTTACAGGAAATTGGAATGAGAGGACGAAATAAGACCCTGAGAGCATTTCGCCAATGGGTAAGAGCACAATTAGCTAGGTGAATAACATGATTACAACTGAATTTGAACAATCCCTATTAAATTTATCCTCTGTCGATAAAGCTAGGATCATACATTTACTAGCTGAGAGTATGAAAAGGAAAGATGTTGGAATAAAATCTCCTCGTCCCTTTGGTTTGGCTGAAGGAGAATTTACTGTGCCTGATGATTTCGATGCGCCACTTCCAGAGGATATATTACTGTTATTTGAAGGCAAGTAACACAGATGAGAATTCTTCTTGATACTCATATATTCTTGTGGTTTGTCACCAATAATTCTCGCCTTGAGGGAGAAATCAAAGAAATTATTTCTGACTCGGAGAACGAAATCTATTTGAGTGTTATTTCGATTTGGGAGTCGATGATCAAATATCAACTGGGTAAGTTACCCTTATTTGAATCGCCAGAGATCTACCTTCCCCGACAGCGAGAACTTCATCAAATTGTCAGTCTTCAAATTAGTGAAAGTGATGTTGCTCAATTAGCTAAACTTCCTCCAATTCACCGTGATCCTTTCGATAGAATGCTTATTAGTCAAGCGTTACAGAATGATTTAACCGTTGCCACAGTCGATACACTTATCCGCTCTTATCCAGTATCTGTAATCTAAATAGATTTAATTCCTATCACCAAACCATAAATTTATAAAAATATAAAACTATGACAATTGCAACCCTTGAAACCAAAAAGCCTGTTCTTCCTCCCTCAAGCCATGAGTTTGCCGAGGTAATCCATCGCCTTGAAGCTGGTGGAGCGATGTTGCCTGATACACCTGAGAATCTGATGCAGATCATTGGCTTGTATAAAGCTTATGCGGTACCAATGGACTTCTATTGGCGCGATTTACTCTATATTGCTGAGCAGGTATTTCTTGATCCAACTCCCTTCTTTAAGTATTTTTTACCTAAAGAATATTTGGAATTGCAAAATCACTATGCTGGAGATGGGGCGGACTTGAGAATTTGGCGAGGTACTGGTTCTGCCCATCCTGAGCTTTTGGCTTTCATGCAAAAAGGCGAAACCATGAAAATGCCGAAGATCTTCCATCACCTTTGGCACGATCGGATCAATATGGAATTTGCAGAAGAATGTATGCGCGCTATGCTATGGCATCGAGGCATGGGAGGACAGTTCGATCCCTACCTGGATAGTGATGAGTACAAGGCGAATGCAGATAAAGCGATTAGAGCATATTTCAAATTCAATCCAATCATGTCGGCAATGTATCAGCTTTTCCCTGAGATGTTCATTGAACAAGTGCGCCAAATGTCCTATTACTCCAACCTAGGACTATTTTGGGAAATTATGGCTCCAGTATTTTTTGAGATGAGTGATTTATATGATGAAGGAAAGATTGCTTCTGTGCCTGATGCGATGAATTTCTTAGTAAATGGTATTTTTGCGATCGCTGGTCGTCCAATTTATCATCAGGTAAATATTCGTGGTGAGATATTTGAGATAATCCCCAAATCTAAAGGCTTTATGTGGCTATACGAAGCGGCTTTACCCTATATTGAAGCTGTCTTCTATCGCACTTCTCCCTTTAGAGGCACCAAATCCTATAATGCCCAAGCGCAGCAGGTTCCTACTGAGCAGAAGGACTTCCATTTTGGCATTCTCTATGCTGATGTATTTCCTGTAGGTACGGCTGGTATTCCACCCACATTGTTAATGCAAGATATGCTGCATTTTTTGCCTCAATATCTTGTTGATTATTACAGCAAACATTGTCGTGGTCAAGATGATATGTTTATT
>JBBRVV010000281.1:0-3533 GCA_038246525.1 Pseudanabaenales cyanobacterium | reverse complement strand
GGGCTGATCGGACATGATTACTTTTATGGTCGGGCAAAGAAATTGCGGCTAAGGTCAGGATAAATGCGGTAGGGATTAGCACCTAGGAGCGGCGGCTGTACTTGCCAGCTACCATTAATTTGCACATATTGCACTAATTTGTTTTTGCGCCCATCTAAGATTTGGATGCCGAAATTTTGGGCGATCGCGACTCTGCCGAGTTGTTGAATTAGCGCATAGCGTTTGAGGTAATCCCAAGTTGACCAAACTCCTTCATTTACAGCAATTTGAACAGTCTGATTAGCAGGATCTAGCCGCAAATCTTCAACTAGATTTTGACCAAATCTCTCGGATGCCCACCAGAGGCTAGGTTGGACTGGCTGCAATGGGATCGCAGTTTGAGCAACAGTTCTACTAATCGGTAAAAAGAAAAAAATTAATCCCAATGAAATAAGCATTGCCCCTTTGTTCAGTTGTAAGACTTTTACTTCAAGATCCAGACTAGGGGAGATGGCATTTAGTTTTGGGAGGTAAAGCATGAGGCAGGGATCTACATTAAGTTTTAGTGGAGCAGAAAATTGAGACGAATTACAGATTGGGTTTATTACATGTGAATAGAATAATTTTAACAATATATTTAACAGATTTGTTGGGTAATAACAGCTAGAAAACGCTGAAAAGCCGACTCAGATGTAGTTTCAAGGATTTCGAGAGAAAAACATTGAAAGATATAGCCAAAAGGGATTTCAAGGATTTCAGGGCTGATATCCCAACAGCTCTGATGACCAAAGGTTAGAATTTTAGAGACATTGTGAATTGAGATGTTGAGATTATCACGCCTTTTCTATCTTTAATCCCCTCTGAACTAACCGTAAATGCTTGTACTATAGTTCTGCTAACCGATGCCTCCCATCTTTTAACTTTAATATTAGGACTTACGCAAACTATCTGCATTTGGCGTTTTGACGCCAATTTTCTTCCTTACAAGCGCTAAATATAGCATCATCGCCTAAGTTCTAATAGATTAACCCAATCTCAGATAAGTAGATTTCTAGAAATGCAATTTTAAGAAACTTTATTGACATACATGAATCAACCTGGCAAAATACTGGGATAAATTTAGCTTTATTTTAAGGTTATGGCTAGCCAAGCGCTCTCTGGTCAAATTCTTTCTAAGCAAATACTCTCAGTAGAAGACCTTAAATCTTTAAATCTGCGTTCAAATGCTCAAGGTTTTAGATGTTTAGCTTTACATCTGATTGTAATGATCGGATCTGGCTATATCTGGGCAACAAATCTTTCAAGCGATCGCTGGTATATTGCGATTCCCGCTTTAATAATTTATGGCTTTAGCCTAGCGATCATGTTTGCGCCATTGCATGAAAATTCCCATCGCACTGCCTTTGCCAATAACCGCTTAGGCGATGTTGTCTGCTGGTTTGCAGGCTTGCTCTCTTTCTACAACGGTGCTTTTTATCGTCAATATCATAAGTGGCATCATCGTTACGCCCAAATCTTAGATAAAGATCCCGAACTTAGTGATGGTGCGGCGACAAACTTGGGGGATTACCTTTACAGAATCAGTGGTATACCTTGGTGGATTGGCAAAGTGCAGACCCATTTCCAGGTAGCTTTAGGAAAGGTTGAGAATTATCCATTCATTCCAGAAGCGCAAAGAAGCGAAGTAATTCGTTCAACTCGGCTACAGTTGCTAGTCTATGGATTAGCGATCGCTATTTCCCTTGCTTTTAGGCAACCTTGGTTTGTTCTTTACTGGCTGATTCCTTTATTTGTTGGGCAGCCATTTTTACGCCTGATTCTGATGGCAGAGCATACGGGTTGTACCAACGACGACAATGGTTTTACCAATACCCGCACTACGCTTACGCTACCATTCCTACGCTACTTCATGTGGAATATTCCCTTCCATGCGGAGCATCATCTTTATCCATCGATTCCTTTTTATCTACTGCCAGTTGCCCATGAAAAACTAAGAGAACGCTTTACCACGATTGATCCTGGCTATATTAATGTCAATCTTAAGGTGATTAAAAATCTAACTAAAAATCTCAGTCAAGTAGTATGAGCTTTTCTGCTCCTAAAAACTTTAAGCTGCAAGACTTTAGATTGCAATGTGGAACTTTACTCTCTGAAGCGAATTTAGTCTATCAAACCTATGGAGAATTGAATCGCGATCGCTCTAATTTGATTCTCTATCCTACTTCCTACGGCGCACAGCATTCTGATACTGAGTGGCTAATTGGTAAAGACCGCATTCTTGATCCAAATCGGTGGTTTATTGTAATTCCCAATATGTTTGGCAATGGTCTTTCTAGTTCGCCTAGTAATTGCCAGGAAGCTGAATTAGTTCAGGGTTTTTGGTTTAGCCATGTAGATAATGTGCGCGCGCAGAAGCAGCTATTAGAAGATGTATTTGGGATCGAGAAAATTGCTTTAATCTATGGTTGGTCAATGGGAGCGCAGCAGGCATATCATTGGGGAGCTTTACATCCTGAGAAAGTAGAGAGAATTGCGGCTCTTTGTGGCACCGCTCGCACCACTGATCATAATCACATTTTTTTGCAAAGCTTACGTTCCGCGCTCACCGCTGATCCTAACTGGAATGGAAAGGAATTTAAATCTACTCCCACCCAAGGCATTCGTACCTTTAGCTTAATCTATGCCAGTTGGGCGGCTTCTCCTGCTTTCTATTATCTGAGACTCTATCAACAATTTGGCTATTCTTCCTTAGAAGATTATTTGCTGAGGGGTTGGGAAGAGAACTATCGCAAACGCGATCCGCGTAATCTAATTGCCATGATTGATACTTGGCTGAAATGTGATTTAAGTGATAATCCCACCTATGGCGGTAATTATGAATTGGCGATCGCTTCTATTCAAGCAAAAACTCTAGTGCTACCTAGTGTAAGTGATTTGTATTTTACGCCTGCTGATTGTGTAAGGGAAGCAAGTCTGATGCCAAACTCTAAGTACCTAGAGATTCGGTCAATTTGGGGACATCGAGCGGGGAATCCCTACCAAAACCCTGAAGATGAGGCTTTTATTGCAGGCGCGATCGCTGAACTTCTCTCAGGATAATCTATGTTTCTAATCAAGCTGTAACCGAAACCTCAGCTAAATCAATCAACTAGATAATTGGAAATAATTAATTATGACTACTCTTTCAGAAATTGCTAAGGAAAAGGGAATCCATTACTTTCTGATTTCCTTTACGGATTTATTCGGTAGTCAACGCTCTAAATTAGTTCCCGCGGCAGCAATTGATCAAATGGCAACCAGCGGTGCAGGCTTTGCGGGGTTTGCCACCTGGCTAGATATGACTCCAGCCGATCCTGATATTTTTGCGATTCCCGATCCACATAGTCTGTTTCCTTTGCCTTGGCAACCTGGAGTAGCTTGGATGCCTGCGGATCTTTATATGAATGGGAAACCAGTTAATCAAGCACCACGATTGGTGTTGAAGCGAGTCTTAGCCCAGGCGGAATCCCTTGGTTATCGGATCAAAACAGGGGTGGAATGTGAATATTTCCTCT
>JBBRVV010000280.1:0-3536 GCA_038246525.1 Pseudanabaenales cyanobacterium | reverse complement strand
TAAAATTCCGCTTTATTATTTTCTGCTTCGGTAATACCATCAGTATAGAGAACCACTACATCTCCAGGATTTAGAGATACTTGAATCCGTTGCACAAATCTACTAATGTCTTCTTCTAAACCAATCGGAAAGCCTAAATCAATCGTATCGATTCGCTCAATTACGCCCCCAGCCCGCACCAGAATCACTTCTTCGTGTTGTCCACTCAAAAATAACTTACCATCAGCGTAGTCAATTAGTGCCAGGGAAAGATTTTTATCGGACTGCATCCGTTGCACATTCCCATATACCGTACGATTCAATACATCTAGAAATGTGACGGCATTGGTTTCATCACTCACCATTAAAGTGCGTACGGCAGTTTGTACCATAACCATCAGTAAGCCGCTCTCTAAGCCATGTCCAGTCACATCACCGATCGCGATCTTAATTCTGCCATTGTGTTGCAGCACATCATAGTAGTCTCCTCCCACTTCGCTAGCGGGTTCCATATAGCCAGACACTTGAATCCCCCGTAAATTACTCAGTTCCTCTAGTTTGGGTAAGATCATGCTCTGTAGACGGCGTGTAACCTCTAGTTCCGAACTCATGCGTAGATTCTCTTTCTGTAACTTCTTCGCCAGGCTGGTAATCTTGGCATTGGCGAGGGCTAGTTGTTCTTCTGCTTGTTTGCGATCGCTAATATCCTGCACAACTCCTTCATAGTAGAGAATTTCACCCGCAGGATCACGCACCACTCTGCCACTTTCAGAGATCCATACAACTGAACGATCGCGCCGATAAACTTCAGATTCAAATTCAGTTACTTGATCATAAGCTTCCATTAGTTCGACAAAATCATCGCGGCGATCGCTTTGTACATAGAGTTGACTACTGATTTCTGTCAGATTATCGATTAATTCCTCAGTATTAGCATAGCCATAAATCTTAGCTAAGGCATTATTTGCGCTTAGATACTGACCATCTACTGTAGTTTGGAAAATCCCTTCCACTGAGTTCTCAAAAATACTGCGATACTTCGCTTCAGCAAGCTGCAAAGCTTTGGCTACTCGATTAAAGGCATGGACTACCATCCCCAACTCATCTTTGGTTTCCACCACAAACTCGCCATCTAGCTGACCTAAGCTCATTAATTTAGCGGCTTGTTCCAATTCATTCACAGTTTGCATGACTGAGCGATAAAAAGCGGTGAAAAGATAAATTACAATTGCTAGAACTAGTCCGATGAAAAGGAGAATTCCTAGCCGCTTTTGGCTAAAACCATCAATCCGCTTTTGTAATAAAAAATCTAGTTGATCTACCACTTGATCGCTAAGCTGAAAACTGCGATCAAGGGTTATTTGAGCCAGGTTAACCTGATTCTCTTGGGATATTTGATCATTTTCTGTCTCAATCACCAGATTAAGCTCAAGAATCATCTTTTGGATATCGATAAGGAGCAGATCTAGCGGCTGCTCTAAAGCTGCTCTAACCCTGGGTTCACTCGTAGTATTGAAACTTTTGTTTAATCCTTGTTTGAGGCTATCGGTTTCCTTCTTGAGCAGGACAATAAACTGACCCAAATACTCCTTCTGTTCGAGGCGAATTTTTTTACTATTTGCAATTTCCAGCTTAAACATCAAAATATCAGTCAGAATTTGCTGGATTACTGGGAGTTTCAATAGGCTGGCATCCATTAAATAATAGGTATCTAGATCTGGATCCAAAATTAAATTAGAACTATCTCCTACATGAAGGCGAAGCAGATTGAGTCTGTCGGCAATCGCGCTAAAAATAAATCCGTTTTGGCGATTATCTTTGCTGCTTAGGCTAGCAATATGATCTTGTAGCTTGGCATATTGCTCTTTGGTGGTGAGAACCTCTCCTAGCTCTTGTTGTAAGGGTTTCAACTCGGCTAATGTCTGTTGGATTGGTGCTAAATTAGCTAGTTTCTCTCCCTTTTGGTTAGAAATTTTTACCGAAACCCGCCCCAGCAGTGCTTGCTCCCAGATTTTTCGCGCTGGTCTAAGGTAGCGATCGCCATAGATTTCTTTTTGACTAAATTCAATCCGCGAATGAATTTCTGATATTAATAAATAAGTTATCAATACCATCGGCAGCGAAAACACCAAGCTGATCAGTAAAAATTTTTGCGGGTAGCGCAGACGATTCATTATTTCAATCATTGGCTGAAATTTCTTTTTACCTTTCACTACCTACCATGCCTACTAAAGTTGAATATTTTTTGTATTACATTTTACAATTTTATGCCAATGTCTCAAGATTATTTTTAGCTCGGTTTGGCGGACTGGCTTGCTAATATAATCATCCATGCCCGCTTCTAGGCAATCACGCCGATCTTCTGCTAAGCCAAAGGCAGTCATGGCAATGATTACTACTGGTTTTGGCTGAATTATCGGCTGTGTTTTTGCCAGAGTTATGGGCTGAGATTCTGGAAGAGATTCTTTCTGGCTAGTTTCTAACGGGTTGTCCTGAAAAAGAACAGACTGATTTTCTGTTCTAGTCTTCTCCATTTGTCGAATTGCGCGGGTTGCTTCCATCCCATCCATTTCTGGCATCTGCACATCCATTAGAATCAATTCATAATTTTTTTCGAGATGGGCCGCTAATGCTTCACGGCCATTCCGACAGATATCTAGCTCATAGCCTAAGTTCCCTAACATGCGTAGGGCAATTTTCAGATTTACGGAATTGTCTTCTGCTAGCAATAATTTTAGGGGTGGTAATTCTTCATTCTGATCAGCCGAGTCTATTGAATTGGGCAAATCTCCAGCAGAATTAAAGCGTGAGCTATTAAATAAATCTTGAGATAATTGATCGGGTGCAGAAGGCGAAGCGATCGCGATCCAAATTGAGAAGGAAAATACACTGCCTTTGCCCACAATACTCGCTACTGTAATCTCTCCACCCATTAGCTGCACAAATCTTTGGCTAATCACTAAGCCTAACCCAGTTCCCTCTTTTTGCTGTTCTCCCGAACTGGTTTGTACAAACTCTTGGAATAGAGTCTTCACCTCTGCTGCACTCATACCTGCTCCCGTATCAACTACGTCAAAGGTAAGGTAGGCTTGGTTTTGCCTGGATAGAAACTCAAAAAAGATCCGTAATGTAACATTTCCCTTTTGGGTAAATTTGATCGCATTCCCTACTAGATTGATCAGCACTTGGGAAAGCTTGCTCCGATCCGCCATAATCCATTGAGGTACATTAGGTGCAATCTCTAAGATTAAATCTATCCCTTTTTCTTGCGATCGCCGTTGCAACATATTGCAGATTTGTTCAAGTTCCTGATGCAAGTTGAAGCTTTGTTCCTTTAGGAATAGGTGACCTGCCTCAATTTTAGACAATTCCAAAACATCGTTAATTAGTGCCAACAGATGCTCGCTACTTTGGTGAATTACCGTGATTCCTTCCATTTGCTCTGGATTTAGAGCCGAATCCTGCTGGAGGAACTGGGCAAAACCTAAAATCGCATTCAATGGCGTACGCAATTCATGGCTGACATTGGCGAGAAACTGAGTTTTAGACTTATTCGC
>JBBRVV010000279.1:0-3547 GCA_038246525.1 Pseudanabaenales cyanobacterium | reverse complement strand
TGTCGGCGGAGAGGATCGACTCCAGCAATACCAATACCAAAATTGTGGGGAGTACTTCTGGGCGCAGAGAATCAGGAGAAAACTGGAGAAATTGGCTAAGCTGGTCAAACATTAAGTTATGTTACGAATAATTTTCTAGACTTTGAAATTTAGTCTTTTACTTTAACTATTGTGCAATATTTTCGATTACCTCTGCCAGGGCAGTTAATAACTTAGTTTGAGTTACCAAGGTACCGACACATACCCGAAAGTAGCGATCGCCCAACTCGGCAAAGCTCAGACAGTCTCGAATCAAAATCCGATGGTTTAGTAACAAGTAGTCGCGCAACTGCAAGCTAGAAATTTCGCACTTTACCAACACAAAATTTGCGGCACTCGGTTGGGGCGCTAATCCAGGAATTGCTGCCAAGCCTTGAAATAAATCTAATCGCGCTTCGGTTAGCCAACCCCAGGTTTTTTGTTGAAACTCTAGATCTGCCAAACAGGCGATCGCTGCTGCTTGCGCCAAAACATTTACACTCCAGGGATCGCGCCAACTTTGCCATTTTTTTAGCCGATCAGGATGGGCAATGGCATATCCGATTCTCAAACCTGGTAGAGCATAAAACTTAGTGAGCGATCGCAGAATCACCAGATTAGGATATTTCGCCACTTGGTCGATCAAGCTTTGACTTTCGGATGGAAGCAAAAAATCCATAAAAGCTTCGTCAATAATCACCAAGCCAAACTGCTCTAGCAATGGAATTAACTGCTGACGTTGAAACAGTTTGCCCGTGGGGTTGTGGGGATTATTTAATAGCAATCCCAGATTTTTACTGGAATTTTCTTCCTGTGCTGGCCGAAAATGCTCTAGATCCAAGTCCAGCTTAAAAATATTCGCCTGAAACCCATTTAGCGCCCTTAGATAATCACTAAAAGCTGGCTCAATTATCCCCACCGCCTGCATTTGGGCTAAATCCCGCCCTGCCCAAGTAAGCAACTCTGCTGCTCCATTGCCTGGTATCACCCAATCAGAATCAATATTGTGATAATTAGCGATCGCTTGGCGCAGACTTAAATACTGGCGATCAGGATAGGAACTGAGCAGCGGAATTGCCTGTTGGATTGCCCTAAGTACCGAGGTCGGAGTACCTAAAGGATTGATACTTGCCGAAAAATCTAAAATTTCTTGGGGTAAACAATTTGCTTGCTGCGCTGCCCAATCTCGATTCCCACCATGCAAGAGAACTTGGGAAGGAATTTGGCGACAAATTTGGCTAGATGGTGGCAAAGTCATAAGTCTGAAGTAAAAGCTAATTGATTAGCCATTAAAAAAGACGGGGTAACCTTTCCCCATCTCCAATTTATTTAGAGCTTCTAAGCCCAATCTAGCCTACTCTAAGCGTCTTCCCAGCTTTTTCTAAGCTTAATCGTCATTTGCAGGAGATACGCGCTCACGGAAAGACTTGCCTGCGGAGAAAGCAGGGACAGTAGTAGCTGGAATTTCCATTTTTTCACCAGTTTTGGGGTTGCGACCTTCCCGTGCCTTCCGTTCTCTAGGTTCAAAGGAACCAAAGCCTACTAGGGTAACTTTTTCACCGTCTGCTACCGCTTCCATAATCACGTCCACTGTGGCGCTCAATACTTCATCTGCGGTCTTCTTCGCTACGTTCGCTCTTTTAGCGATCGCATCCACCAACTCACCTTTATTCATAGTTCTCTTTTAACTTGTTAATTAAATTTATGGATCTCCCACGGAATGCGGGTTTCTCTGCCATATTCTAATAGCAACTGAGGGTTTGTGCCAAGCAAAAGCTTTAATTTGTATGGATTAGAGCACTTTTTTCCTATTAACTTTGCTAAAAACTCAATTTTCTCTCAAATCTAGCCCCATTTGCCCTAATTCAGCCATACTCAAAGCGATCTCCGTAAGTTCCATCTCAAATTGTAAGCAAGCAGCTTGACTGAGATAAAGGATTAATGTTTGGATTAATTCAGCTACTTGATGGCTTGGATATTTTAAGATTTCTGCTAAGCCAGTAACCAGATAATCTTCACCAAAAAAGTCTTGCCAAATCTGGCGCTCAGGCTGAACTAAGATCGAACCATGTTGTAAGACGATGCCGCGATCGTAAACTTGAGCACTACCCACCAGCTTAAGCCCAATTTTCTCGCCCGAACTTATTACTAAATCTGCTCCTGTGGCGATCGCAAAACAGTTGGGCTGGTGCATATATGACTGCTGCCGCTCACCAAAATCCACTGATATACCTAGTGAGCCAAGACCTTTGATTAGAAAACGGCAAAAATACTCATAGTTGAGCGATCGCTGCTCGAAAGGTGCCCTAGTGATCAGGGCATAGCATAGATCACCCTGATGTAATACTGCCCTCCCCCCAGTCGGACGGCGCACTAGGTCTAAGCCATTGGTTTTGATTAATTCATGCCAGTGGTTAGGGATTTTTGCTTGATTTAAGCCAAGAGAGAGGGCAGAGGGCTGCCAACTATAAAATCGCAGAAATCCCGCAGGCTCTGAATTTTTACTCAAATGGCTTAACAGGCAGCGATCAAGGTGCATCTGGTTCTTGCCCGCATCCAGACGGTAGGGAATTAACCGCCAGGATTGCACTTATTTAGCAACAGGTTGAACAGCAGGTTGAGCAGTGCCAAATTTAGCGTGCAGTTCTTCATCGTACTCATCCGCGATCGCTGCCACTACGGTAATAATCCTGGAGATTTCTGCGGCCGAAAGATCTTCAACCGAGCGCGAAGCCAAGACTAAAACCTGATCATTTTGGATCGCAAAGCGTGCCTCGAAGGTTTCCGCTGCATTTTTTTCTAGTAAAAACTTTAACAGGGCCAGTTCATCTTTAACGGGATAAGCTAACACGGTCGAAAATACAGTAAAAGTATCCCGTGGGTCTTCACCTGTAATGTTTACCAAGACTTCCACCGTGCCGTAGCAAAATTTCCAAGTATTGTTGGTCTGATTTACTACCGCAGTCTTGTCAGGATCCATCCCCGCAATTACGGTTTGAATCGTGTCGGTGTGGTTAAAGCTACTGTTGATGTCGAAATTTGCTTCAGTCATACTCTCATGCAAAGTAGATGTCATAGTAATCGTAGTATTTGTTACATGGACAACACTACTTTATCCCACAGTGGTGCGTTTAAGCTAGTCAAACTTACTGAGAGATTTCCGCAGAAAGTAGGCCTTTGACTAGGTTCCAAGTGTGATCACTAATTGCTTGTAGTTCTTCTGGTTCATGGCTTACCACCAAGATCGTCCAGTCTTTTTTTAGCTCGCCCAGCAAAGCAATAATCTGTCGGCGGATCGACCAGTCCAAACCCGCGGTTGGTTCATCTAAGAGCAAAATTGCTGGTTTTCTAATCAGTTGCACTGCTAATGCTAAGCGCCTCTGCTGTCCACCACTAAGAGACTGGGGCGAAGAATCAATATTTAATTGCTCTAAACCCACAGCGGCTAGGGCAATATTGATTTGCTCATTTTCTAGGTGTCGATGCCCCAGGCGTAATTCTTCTAAAATTGTACTGCCGCAAAAGTGAC
>JBBRVV010000278.1:0-3580 GCA_038246525.1 Pseudanabaenales cyanobacterium | reverse complement strand
TCGCAGTAGGTAGCCGCAGGTAATTCCACCCCTAGCTCCGCAAAAATTTGTTGATGAATCCCACCCAACTCTAAGCCCGCCACCTGGGTAGCACCGACATCAAACACAAACCCGCGCCGCTTAAAAGTCGAAGCACATCCACCCGCGATCGCGGCCTGTTCAAATACTGATACTTGATAGCCGCGCTTTGCCAATAATGCTGCTGCGGTTAAGCCACCAATCCCTGCTCCGATTACCGCAACTTGAGTTTGAGATTTGGTTAGGAGTTTTTTAGAAGATTTCAAGGTTTTTGGTTTTTATTTACAGCTATAGAATTAAAATAGTCAAAAGTTAATAAAACTAATTTCAAGAATTTTTAGTGAATTTTGATTTACAAATCTTGATATAAACCAATCTTATTGCATAACACCCAGCTTTATTTCTCTCTTACTTTTTCCTGAATTATGGATATTAGGCTTATAAATATTGGCTTCGGTAATATTGTGGCGGCCAGTCGAGTAATTGCGATCGTCAGTCCCGAATCTGCGCCGATTAAACGGATCATTACTGAAGCGCGCGAACGAGGACGCTTAGTTGATGCTACCTACGGCAGACGCACTAGAGCCGTAATTATTACCGATTCTGATCATGTAATTCTCTCGGCAATTCAGCCCGAAACCGTAGCGAATCGGTTTATGGTTAGCAAAGAGGAAAGTTGATTTCGTTATTTCAGCTCAATGGAATGCTTCAGGTAAAGTGATTACAGCATCAGCCAGGCAACAAGATTCATATAACTTATGATAATCCTGCCGATGAGCCTTATTTCGTGAACTTGATTGATGAAACGATAGATTTCCAAATAGTGATTCGGGTGGTATGGGCTGTGCAGCGAGTCACAGGATAGTTAATTAGATTTCATCCTGATTTCATAATTGTATGTAAACCTGGGTATATATGTATTTCAAACTAAACTGATGAAACTAAAAGCTACTACAGTAGGATTAATCCTACTAACACTTTCCACTGCCTCCCTACCCTCACTAGCTCAAATGGGCAAAATGAATTATGGAAATATGGGCGGGATGTCAATGGAGCTAGGTACTGCTGATGCTAACTTTGATCTGCGTTTTATTGATGGCATGACTCCCCATCACCAAGGTGCATTAGTCATGGCAAAAGAAGCACTGCAAAAATCAAAACGCCCCGAAATCAGAAAGTTAGCCGAAGCAATTATCAAAGCTCAGGATAAAGAGATTGCCCAAATGCAGCAATGGCGGAAATCTTGGTATCCCAAAGCTAGCAGTACCCCTATGGCATGGAACTCGAAAATGGGTCACATGATGTCTATGTCCAAAGAACAAAAGCAAGGCATGATGATGAATATGGACTTAGGAGCAGCCGACTCAAGCTTTGACCTGCGATTTATCAATGCGATGCTCCCACACCATGAAGGAGCTTTAGAGATGGCAAAGGAGGCTCAGAATAAATCCAAGCGTCCTGAAATCAAGAAACTAGCTCAAGAGATTCTCACTTCCCAACAAGCCGAAATCGATCAGATGAAGCAATGGCGTAAGTCTTGGTATGGAAAGTAGTCGGTATATTTATTTAGTTGATTTAATTATATTTAGAAGAGTGATTTGATGCTTTATTCCCGAAAATCTAAACTCCTATGGAACTTCACTTTAATCCCTAGTGCAATCCTTAGCCTGATTATTCTATCAATCCCAGCTAATGTTCTTGCCCATGCGGGACATGGAGATGAGTTCAAAGGTGGAGATACCCAATCTAAGGAGGCAATTCAAGTAGATGCGAATGCCGCTAAGCAGATTGGGATCAAAGTAGAATCCGTGGCAAAGAGACAACTAGGATTTGGCATCAAAACCACTGGACAAATTGAAGCGATGCCTGATCGCAAAGCCGAAATTACCACCCCCATTAGAGGCAAAATCACTCAGCTTCTTGTCAAGCAAGGTGATAAAGTCCAAGTTGGACAAACCTTAGCCATTCTCTCAAGTCCAGAGGTTGCTGAACTACGGGTAACTTCTTTTGAGAAAAGAGTAGAAGCCGATGGTAATGTGCGTGAGGCCGAGACAAATCTACAACTAGCACAGCAAAACTACATCCGTACCCAACAAATTACCGATGCCGAGATCAAGCAAGCCCAAGTCGAACTAAAGGTAGATCGAGAACGCTATGACCGAGACAAAGAATTATTAGCCAAAGGTGCAATTCCTAGCCGTCAAGTGATGGAATCGGAGGCGAAGGTATCAGTTGCAAAGTCTGCCCTTGCCAAAGCCGAAAGTAAATTAGAAGTTCTCAAAGCAGATGCCGAAATCAAACGCGCTAAGTCAACGCTCCAAGTAGCAAAAGAACGAGTTCAGTTGAGCAGTTCCAACTACAATGCCAGATTAAATCAACTGGGAGCAATTGCTAATCCAGACGGGACGATCGCCATTAAATCACCAATTATAGGTACAGTCTCCGAGCTAAAAGCCACCCTAGCAGAATCAGGAGAAGATGCAGGTAAGCCGATCATGACGATCGTAAATAGCGATCGCCTCCTAGCCACAGCCAATATTTATGAGAAAGACTTGGGCAAAATTAAAGTAGGTCAACAGGTAAGAGCGATCACAGCAGGGCGGACATTTACAGGCAAAGTGCGAACCATCGGTACCGTAGTGAATGGAGAGACTCGGATTATACCTGTACAAGCAGAAATTGAAAATAGCGATCGCCTACTAACTGTCGGAATGTTTGCAGAGTTAGAAGTTCTGACTAATAAATCGGCTGACTCTGTAGTTGCAATTCCCACGGCAGCGATTATAGAAGCGAATGGCAAAAATCTAGTGTTTGTGCAAAACGGTAGTACCTTTCAGCCTGTAGAAGTAGAATTAGGCAGAACTTCAGGGGATTTTGTCGAAATTGATAATGGCTTGTTTGAAGGAGATGCGATCGCTACCCAAAGAGCCACCCAACTTTATGCCCAATCCTTAAGAGGTGGTAGTACACCCTCAGAACCAGATAAAACAGTCGAAATTTCTCCTAGTAATGGTTCATTTTTACCTTGGTGGGTAATGCTTGGGTTAGGTGGTGTGGGTGGTGGAGCAATCACAGCAAGCGCATTTTGGTTAGGGCGACGGTCTAATACCAAGATGGTAATTATTCGAGAGCCTTCTACAGTCGAGCAAACTGATAGATAGTAAGTATTAATAATATCAAAGCAAAATGGGAAATACCATAACCGTTACAGGGAGCATCTCAGTTCGGTGCTAAGTATTTATACTCAGGAATGTTAAGCAAACCATTGAGATAGGAACATCGATATTTCAGGACTTGAGGGACATTTTTTTACTCCATTGAGCACCAGAGATCTTGATACAGCGGTCAATTTGCTTAATTGAATTTCTATAAATAGCTACATCCTGGGGTGCGAGAATGATGTTTGTGCAGATAATTAACAGAATTCATAGTGTGTTTCAACTTGCAGCCTTCAAACATTTGAATAAGTAGTTAAACAAAATTAATTACATACTCCTTTCCCGCTATCAAAATAGACCTTGGTGAAATGGGGTTAAGGGGTGAAACTCCTTGGTGGGGGCGG
>JBBRVV010000277.1:0-3580 GCA_038246525.1 Pseudanabaenales cyanobacterium | reverse complement strand
GAGGCTGCTACTCATAGCGATCGCCTTGAAGATACTTATGATTATCGGCAAAGTATTAGGGTGATTGAAAATCTGATTAAAACTGCTAAGTTTGCCCTGGTTGAACGTTTGGCTGGTGCGATCGCTGACCAACTTTTAGCAGATACCAGGGTTGAGCAAGTGTTGGTGAGAGTGATTAAACGTCCGCCAATTCCTGAGTTTCAGGGTTCAATTACGGTGGAAGTAATTCGCAGATCTGCTATTCCAGCTAATCAATTAACTATCGAAGCTAATTTGAGTGAATCTCCAAAAACTTCCTTAGAAAAAATTCCAGAAAGAAACTTAGAGCAACTTCCAGAAAAAAAAACTAAATCTCAAGAAAAAGCCTCAGAGGATTCTCAAGAGAAATTCCTAGAAAAAACTAAGAAATCCAAAAGTATCGCCTCAATCTATACTGACGGTGCTTGCTCTGGAAATCCTGGCGCGGGTGGGTGGGGAACCTTAATTAACTTTAGTGACGGTACAGTTGAAGAATTAAGCGGCAGTTCTCGGCAAACCACCAATAATCAAATGGAAATGCAAGCAGCGATCGCCGCCCTTGAATACTTAACCGAAAATCCCCAATCTGTCGCAATTCCGCTTTATACCGATAGCAAATATGTGATTGATGGTGTGAGTAAATGGGTAAAGAATTGGAAGCGAAACAATTGGCAGACTAGCAGCAAACAGGCGGTAAAGAATCAAGAACTTTGGCAGCATTTAGATCAGTTGAATAGTAATACTAAAGTGCAATGGCATTGGGTGGAAGGGCATAGTGGAAATCCTGGAAATGAGCGATGTGATGCGATCGCTCGACAGCAAATCTATCGCAAGGTTTGATTAAGTATGGCTAAGGAAAGGTAAATCTTCAAATATAAAAGGCAGGTAACTATGCAATCCCTAGAGATAAGAGAGACCAGACCACTGCTGGTTGATACCAGTCGAATCACCCTTCGCATTAATCAGGCAGAATTTGAGCAACTTTGCCTAGATAATCCAGACTTGCGATTGGAGTTGAACGCTAACGGAGAACTGATAACTATGGCACCAGCAGGATATGAGAGTTCAAAACGAAATGCAGATTTAATAACTGAGATTTCCATTTGGAATCGGCTGACCAAACTAGGAGTAGTATTTGACTCTTCGGGTGGTTTCACCCTTACTTCTGGTGCAGTTAGATCGCCTGATGTAACCTGGATTGAGAAATCTAAACTTGAACATATCCCTTCAGGCGTAGCTTTTCCTCTGATAGTTCCTGATTTTGTGATTGAGCTTAAATCGCCAACTGATAGCTTAAAAACGCTCCAAGCGAAAATGTTAGAGTATCGTGCTAGCGGTGTGCGACTGGCATGGTTGATAAATCCTCAGAAGAACCAAGTAGAAATTTACAGGACGGGGCAGGAGGTGGAAATCCTACAATCTCCTATTAGCCTAAGCGGCGAAGATGTCTTACCTGGATTTGTACTTGATTTGGCTTAGATTTTCTAAAATCTTTTCTCTTCTATCGCAATCACTAGACTTGATCGGCAATTTGGGTTAAGGGAAGTTCCAATTCTATAATTTGCGGTTTGATTTTGCCATAGCCAAGATGTTTCCATGCCGCAGCAGTAGCAATCCTCCCCCTCGGAGTGCGTTGTAGGTAGCCAATTTGGAGTAAATAGGGTTCGTATACTTCTTCAATGGTTTGGGTGTCTTCACCAGTTGCGGCTGCCATTGTCTCTAAACCGACTGGTCCGCCATTAAAATTCTCAATCATCACTGTCAGCATTTTTCGATCTATCCAATCTAATCCTTTAGGATCGACGTGATAGAGTTCCAAAGCTGCTTGGGCAATTTCTTGGTTGATTTCGCCATTCGCTTTTACTTGGGTATAATCTCGCACTCTTTTTAGTAAGCGATTGGCAATTCTCGGAGTACCGCGTGACCGTTCGGCGATCGCTAATGCACCTGGTAAATCAATGGTTGTAGCTAAGATTTTGGCACTGCGGATCACCACCTCGGCTAGTTCATTCACATCATAAAAGCGTAAATGCTGCATAAAACCGAAGCGATCGCGTAAAGGAGAAGACAATGCGCCCACTTTGGTAGTTGCGCCAATTAGGGTAAATCGATTCAGATTCACACTGCGGATTTTAGCGGATTGTCCCTTGCCAATCGTAATGTCTAAACGAAAGTCTTCCATAGCAGGATAGAGAATCTCTTCAGTTACACGTGGTAGACGATGGATTTCATCGATAAATAGAATATCGCCAGGTTGCAAACCCACCAATAAACCTGCCACATCGCGGGGACGTTCCAAAGCTGGCGCAGAGGTAATCCGACATTCCACGCCCATTTCCTGAGCAATAATTAAGGCTAAAGAAGTTTTGCCCAAACCTGGTGGACCATAGAGTAAGAAGTGATCCAATGCGGCTTTTCGACCTTTTGCGGCCGCGATCGCGATCTGTAATAAGTCTTTTATGTCTTTTTGCCCAATATATTCTCCTAAATTCTGGGGACGAATATTTGCTTCTATTTGCGGTAAGTTTGATTTTTTGGCAGCTTCTGCGCGACTTTCTTCTTGCTCTTCCTCGGATGTGGCTTTTGCCTGCAATAGATCAAGTTCTAAATCGGGCTGTGTTTTCTCTTCGGTATCTTTATCTATATGAGATTTTTTTTGAGAATCTTTCTCATGTTCTTTCTTAGATTCTTTTTTCGGTTCTTTGTTTTGGCGCGAGGAGATAATTGCCATAGATTCTTGCTAAATAACTAATAATTTAATCAATTCTAACATTCCCAACCATTTGAAGACCTAACGATTAGAGTGCCAAAAGATTCATTTTACAAGTTCAGAATTCAAGCCACAAACATATCCACCATTTTGCCAGACTGGACTAGAATTTATCTCTGGATTGGACTTGCATATTATTTGCTCAGTTATGATGGTTGAGTTCTGAAGCTTCCTCAAATACACTACGCCAACGTGATTATAATTATCACAAATCTCTTCTTGCTGGAAGCAGATAAAATAATTATTACCGCATCTATCTTCCTGAAAATTGGGTACTCCCAATACGCACTTTGATCTGCACATTTTATTGTTTCCAAGATAGGTTGCATAATTGAATACACCTTTAGATGTTGGCACTGTTTTATAAGTGAAACTAGAAGTCTTTTCGGGAAGATCTAGCTCTCTAAGGGATTTCGCAAAACTCCCATTCTCGAAGAAGTAAGCCTGTTGCGCTCTATTCATTGAGTGAATATAAGTTACTCGTTCAAGCCACCGACAGGCTGATACTGTAAGAGAAACAGATAGCCAAGTTGTTAAACAAATTAGCAGGAAAGATATAATTTTCTTAATCATTTACAGAAATTGAAAGATTGAAGAGGATTTTTAGGCAGAAGTAGGATCTTGGGGAATAAAACTGCGATCGCTTGGCAATGGTGCCACAGGATCTGAAAGCAAAAATTGTCCATGCAAAATCCACTGTTTCAAAGTTTCTGCCACCTGCTCAGAAAGATAAATACTAGCTAGAGGCGCAGTACGAATTGTGGTTCCAGCGATCGTGATTTTGCCCGATTT
>JBBRVV010000276.1:0-3595 GCA_038246525.1 Pseudanabaenales cyanobacterium | reverse complement strand
ATAATCGCCGCCCTAATTGGCTTTATTCCTTTAGCAATCCTAGCTTGGCAATCTCAAAATAACCATCTATTATGGCTGGCTCTAACTGCGTTTATGGCGGCTAGGTCAATCACTTTATGCTTGCAGCTTTTTGCTAAAAAATGAGAGATTGGGAATTGATTTTAATGGATTCCTAATTCAAGCTTAAGTTGATTGATCGCTTCAGGAGCGATATAGTGAGAGCAGGTCAGCACTTCCAAAGGTCGGATGCGTTCAGATTTAGTCTGAGCGATCGCTTGATTTACTTCTGTTAGTGCGCCAGCTTCAGTAATAATTAAATGCGCATTTCGAGCAATTGCCAGCAATCGGTAGGTATCTTGGGGAATGGCTGTAGTTACTAACAAGCGATCGCCACGCAAACTTTGGATTAGGCTTTCGGCTACCCGTAAAATGCCTGGGCTAATGGAAACTATCCCCACATGATGTGCTTCTGGCAATTGACGGATACGTTGGATTTCTAGCTCATACTTGTAAATATCCACTGCAAAAAGACGAATATCTTTGGGAATATTTAACTTTCGCACCTGATCTAGGTAGTAGCGATTTGTAACAATTGTTCCTGCTGTGGTCTGTTTCAGTACTTCTGCTATTTCCGCGATCGCCACTGTTTGAACTGGCAGATTTAAGACTTCACTTAATTCCCTAGCCATAATCACACCCACACCAGGATCTTCTGTGCCTACTGCTACCAAGATTTGAGCTTGACAGCGCATTCGCCATTCAATTTCAGTCAGAAATGCTTCTCTAACTTGAACTAATGAAAAGCCCGCAGCCACTAGTCGATCAACGGTTTGACGCATTGATTGAATTGGCATAGAGATGGTTTCACCTGCTTGGGGCGACTTCACAAACACACCTGAACCACCTTTAGTTTCCACATATCCACTTTCTTTTAGCTGTTGATAGACCTTACCAATTGTATTTCGATGTAATCCTGTCCATTGGGCAAGTTGACGAATACTAGGCAGTTGACTTCCAGGCGGATACTGATTGGAACTGATGGCAAAACTAATTTGATCAATTAACTGAACCGATGCCGCGACCGAACTATCAGGTTGAATTGAAAAACCAATATTATTTTCCATTGGCTGACTCTATTACGAAGAAACTAGAGATAAGACTAAAGGTTCTGCTAGGTTTTGATGCAGATAGCCAGAAATCAACTCTAGGTAGGTTTGTAATTGTTTAAGTTGCAGAGGATTCGGCAGATAGTTACCTTCAGTAGTAGACTCAAATAATTTCCGTTGAGGAAGCTCTCGATGCAAAAGCGAATCGGTAAAAAGAATCTTATTCTCAAGTTCTTGCCAAGGGAAAAGTTGCGCTGAGATTTCGTTGTTTAAGATTTGTAAGATTCTAGCCTCGCATACGCTGGTGTTAATTCCTTGGTTTCTCAGTTGACTCAGTAAACTTTTGGCAGAGAATTCTCTCTCTAAGCATAGGTGACAAATCTCACCCAATAGGAAATAGTCAGAATATTGCTGACGGGAAAGGTCAAGCATTGGTGTAAACAGCGGCGCGATCGCTAATCCTTGGGCAATTACACTCTCCTGTAACCGCAAGACTTCAGCCTGACCAAACTTTTGGCGCAACCATTTGTCCAGGAAAGAAAAATAAGTAGAACTTCCACACAGCAATACTTGACGAATTTCAGTGGCATTCCCTCCCGCCTTCTGCATCAAGGCATTTATTTCGTGACCAATCCGTTGAATAAACAGTTGTAATACTTGATTCTCAACTTCGCGGTGGGAGATAGAAATGCTAAAACCCATCACTTCAAAGGTATATTCTGGGGATGAGGTAAAGGATTGATCCACAGGTTCAGAAAGTTGCTGCAAAATCTGGTTAGCGGCTTGCCATAGTTCTTGTCCCGCTTCAGTTTCAGCGATCGCTTGACGCAGAAGTGAACGCTTTACCAAGTCAGATATACCTAAAGTTGGAAGTGAAAGATGGTTGAGATTGCAGGCATCACGATTGAGATTTTTGGCATTGCGCCAACGACTGTAAATCAACTGGGTGAGAATGTCTTGCGCGATCGCAAATCCGCCGTAGTCATAGCTTCTGGTGGCGATCGCTGGATTATTGCCATTGCGTTGATTAGCGGCTCCGACCAAGGATAAACAGAGATGATCGGTACTAGCATCAATTAAGAGAGCGGGACACCGAATCTGATTTTCTTGAATCATCACCAAAAGTGGCGCGATCGCTTGATCAATTATGATTACTTGTTCTGGTCGAGAGACTATTTCAGCAGCTAAAACTACTTCTCTTAAGTTCAAACTGTAAATATCTGACCAATTGGTAGGGTGAGCCAAAACTACATTCTGAATATTTGAACGAATAGAGCGAGGAATTTCTAGTTTGTAAAGTAAATCTTGAAAACCACTAATTAAAGACTGTAGACTGAGATTTAGCGATCGCTGCCATTGAATCTGTGGTTGCCAAACATCATCGACTAAATAGGGAAGTGCAACTTGTAAAAATGGCTTAAAGTATTCCACTAGCAGAGGTGTGGCATAATCTTGGGGATTGAGAACTTCGGCGATCGCTTCTATTGGTAAAAGTTCAATTTGCCTGGCAGAATTTAGCTCGTAGAGCCAGCCTTGAATTTTAGAGCTATCAAAATCTATGCCTAAAATCCATTTTTCCTTAATCTCTGGTTTGGGGGATTTAGTTGTTGCTGGGATACTTGGCGCAGAAGAAAATGGTGATGTGATGTAAGGTTCAGGTCTAATCTCTATACTTTCAGAATCAGGTTCTTCGCTGTCTGCAAAGGAATTGAGGATCGTAAAGTCAAAGTCGCTAGAAATTAACTCCGAGCTAGTTTCTAGGCTAATTTCCGAAATATCGTCTAAGTTTAGGTCAGGGTTAATTTTAGGCTCTAATTGAATCTGTTCAATAGGATCTGGGAGTGAATTTTCCAGACTTAACAAGTTTTCAGATAATTCACTTAATTCTGACATTGTAGATGCAGATAGTTCTGGTAAGGCAGCCGTGGCTTCTGTTAGATTCCCTATTCCTAAACTATCAACTTGAGGCTCTTGATGCTCCATATTTTGAAAATCTACTAGTTCAGCAAGCAAATCATCTAATTCTAGGGATAGGTTCACATTTGGAGTTTGAGCGATCGCTTCTGCTCTTTCTTTAACTTGTTCCTCTTGGCTGAGAGTTTGCTCTGCTGATTCCTGCGCATCTATTAAAAGATCATCTAAAAGCGAGCCTAATTCTAGTTCTGCTAATGTATCTATGGTGGGATCGGAGGATTGAATATTTTCTTTTTCGGTCTCCCCAGGAATTTCTCTGGTAATTTCTCTGGTAATTTCTCTGGCAATTTCTCTAGCGTCTTCTTCGGCTATTTCTCGATTTAACCCTGAAAGCTCTTGAGCTAAATTATTCAGGTCTAGTAAAATCTCTGGAGGACTTGGTTGGTTTGGTTCACGAATAAGTTCTAATGACGACTCTGACCACAACTCTTTTAAAGGTTGAGCAATCTGATTTAGATCTGGGCTAGGAAGTAAGATCGGAGAAGGATGGTTCTCTGGATTTTGGCTCTTTTGCT
>JBBRVV010000275.1:0-3605 GCA_038246525.1 Pseudanabaenales cyanobacterium | reverse complement strand
GTGGCGGATGTGCATCACAACGGCATGAAAATCGCTCTAGAAGTAGCGAAGCATGTTGATAAGGTACGCATCAATCCAGGACTCTATGTATTTGAAAAGCCCAAACCAGGCCGAACCGAATATACTGAGGCGGAGTTTGCGGAAATTGGTGAAAAAATCAAAGAGACTTTGCAGCCCTTGGTGCTCTCACTCAAAGCCCAAGACAAGGCGATGCGCATCGGCGTAAATCATGGCTCTCTAGCCGAAAGAATGCTTTTTACTTATGGTGATACGCCTAAAGGTATGGTGGAGTCGGCGCTAGAATTTATCCGCATCTGTGAAGAGCTAGAATTTTATAATCTTGTGGTTTCGCTTAAGGCTTCTCGCACACCCGTAATGATTGCTGCCTACAGATTAATGGCGAAGCGCATGGACGAGCTAGGCATGGATTATCCCTTACATCTCGGTGTAACTGAAGCTGGCGATGGCGAATATGGCAGAATTAAATCCACGGCTGGCATTGCTACCCTCTTAGCTGACGGCATTGGCGACACTATTCGGGTATCTCTGACTGAAGCGCCCGAAAAGGAAATTCCAGTTTGTTACAGTATCCTTCAAGCGCTAGGTTTGCGCAAAACCATGGTGGAATATGTAGCTTGCCCATCCTGTGGTCGGACTTTATTTAATCTGGAAGAAGTGCTGCACAAAGTGCGAGAAGCAACTAAACACCTGACGGGGCTAGATATTGCGGTAATGGGCTGTATTGTGAATGGACCTGGTGAGATGGCAGATGCAGACTACGGCTATGTAGGCAAAACCCCTGGGCAAATTTCGCTCTATCGCGGTCGAGAAGAAATCAAGAAAGTGCCCGAAGCTCAAGGTGTAGAGGAATTGATCAATTTGATTAAGTCTGACGATCGCTGGTTTGAGCCTGAGTAAATCCTTAGACTGACTTGTTAGACTAGATACATAAATCTTTACATAAACTTACTGTGACTATCTCTATTAGCGAATCATCTCCTCAAACCCAGAATGAATACTGGACCGAATATAAGTGGCAATGGCGTGATTATCAAATCCAGTACGCGATCGCTGGAGCAGGTATTCCTCTAGTTTTAGTGCATGGCTTTGGCGCTTCGATTGGACATTGGCGCAAGAATATACCTGTATTGGCAGCGGCAGGTTATCAAGTAATTGCGATCGATCTCTTGGGTTTCGGTAAATCCGACAAGCCTGTAATTGATTACTCGCTAGAACTTTGGCAAGAAATGCTACGAGACTTTGCCCTAGAGAAAATCGGACAAGAAAAAGCTGCCCAGCCTGCGGTATTTATCGGTAATTCGATTGGCGCTCTACTTTGCTTGATGATGGCGGCGAATTATCCAGAATTGTGTCGCGGTGTGGTTTTGCTGAATGCCGCAGGGGGCTTGAATCATCGTACGGGTGAGTTAAACCCAATTTTGGGCTTAATTATGGCAAGCTTTGCCAAGCTGGTGGGCTCAAAAGTTGCAGGCAAATTTATCTTTGATCAGGTGCGGCAAAAATCCAGGATTCGGAATACGTTGCAACAGGTTTACTGCGATCGCACCGCTATTACCGATGAGTTAGTGGAACTTCTCCATCAACCATCCTGCGATCCTACTGCCCAGCAAGTATTTGCCTCAATTATTACTGCTCCTGCCGGACCTAGCCCTGAAGAGCTATTACCCCAGGTTAAATGCCCAATTTTAGTACTTTGGGGTGAAGCCGATCCCTGGACACCAATTAAGGGTGCGGAAATATATAAAAAACATGGTGAGAATTTTTCCGTTACTTTCCAAGGGATCGCTAACACTGGGCATTGTCCCCATGATGAGCGCCCAGAGATCGTGAATGTGGCAATTTTAGACTGGCTTACTTTAGTTTTGTAAATCTAAATTAACCCAAGCGATAGCCAAAGCCGCGTACAGTCACTAAGAACTTAGGATCGCCTGGATCTAGCTCCAGTTTTTCTCGCAGCCAACGGATATGTACGTCCACAGTTTTGCTATCCCCAACAAAGTCTGTACCCCAGATCTTTTCTAAAAGTTGTTCCCGTGACCATACTCGGCGGGGATGACTCATAAACAGCTCTAAAATTCTGAATTCTTTGGGTGAAAGGTTGATTTCATCACCACGCACCATCACCCGACATTCTTGGGGATACATTAATATCTCGCCAAACCGCAGCATGATTCCTTGCTCTTGGAAGTTATAGCGCCGACGGCGAATCAAAGCTCGACATCTCGCTACCAATTCCATCATGCCGAAGGGCTTGGGTAAATAATCGTCTGCACCTACATCTAGCCCTGCAATCCGATCGCTTTCTGAACCTTTGGCACTCAACATCAATACTGGTACACCATTGCCTTCCATCCGAATCATGCGGCATAGATCTAGCCCATTAATGTAAGGCAGCATCAAGTCGAGCACGATCAAATCTAATTGTTCTAGCTTATTTGCCATGCCCAAGCCACTATAGCCATCCTCCGCCGCCAAAATCTCAAAACCCTCATCTTTTAATGCCAAAGTGATCGTCTCTCGAATGGTCGGCTCGTCTTCTACGATTAGTACCCGACCCAAGGCATGAATCAATTGAGGCTTTGCTAGTTCGACTGACAGCATATAGTCACTTACGATTCTGTAAAGTTTGGGTAATCAATCCCACTAATCAATATAATTCTACCATTCGCGGGATTTCGATTATTCAAATTTTGTCCACCAAGCGATCGCGTAGGGCTGAAAACTAGACACCGCATCCGCTTGACGAAATACGATTCTGAGTTTGTATTTAGCTGTGGCAGGAATTCTCACCAGTAAATGTTGCAAGTTATCAACTTTGCTCTCCGATGACCAAATATTTTGGCTGCTGTCCTGATCGGTGGCCCGCATCAAATAGAGCGCAAGATGATTTAAACCTTGATCCTTAAAACTTTCGCCTGGATCAAAGCGGCGATCGCTAATGCTCCTATTTGCTAAGCTATTTACCGAACTATTCCCTAAGCCAACCCGCCGATGCCAAGTGAGCGTAGCAACCATCAGGCTACCTGCCTCTAAGGGGCGGTCAAAAAAATACTCTTGCACGCTGCTCTGATCGCTGACATTATAGTCCCAGCCGATCGCTTTGACTTTGCCTGGCGGTTGTTGTGTGGCTTGAAATTGTAAAAAAGCTCGGTACGCATTTAGTTGTCCCGCCCCCAAAAAACGACTGAGGGGAATAGTGCGATCGCGGTAAGCTTCGGAGTCTAGCCAGGTTTTGCCATCCCAGTCATAGATGGTCTTAGCCATGCCCAGGTTTTTACCGTCGCCTGCATCTTTAATCTTGTCCGCCGAATTAAGTAGAACTGCCTTCATTACTTCAGGGCGACGCGCATCAACTTTCCAAAGATTTGTTTGAATCTGGCGATCGGCATATTCCTGTAAAAGCGCGATCGTACCAGTTACATGGGGAGCAGCAAAACTGGTGCCATTGACTGCTTTGATTTTGCCATTGAGTCTAGGTATAGGCAGATTTGTACCTGGGGCTAAAAGACTAAGCGATCGCCTGCCATTGATCGGACTTTCCACATTCGCAGTCCAAACATCATCTTTATTTAAGTCGGTGAAAG
>JBBRVV010000274.1:0-3641 GCA_038246525.1 Pseudanabaenales cyanobacterium | reverse complement strand
TTAGCGCAAAAGCAATCAAAGTAATCGCGATCGCCCAACTACATAAACTCACAGGCAAATTCAAAAATCCATCGGGAACGTGCATTGCTAGGTGAAAAGGGATCTTAAACATTTAATTTATTAGGTTGATTTTATTAGGTGTTTTTTGAGCTTAAGTCAATTTAGGCTAATTAACTGGTAATGGCAAACATCTTCGCTAATTCTGCTGATTTAGCAGTGATTTATAGCTTAGCTAATTTGGTATGGGCGCTAAAAGTAGAATCGACTTCTTGGGATTTCTGAAAAAAGTAAGCGCTTTTTCTGGATTTCCGAATGCTTATTCAACTTTACCTGCTCGATAAAAGATCGTAGCGTTACGAGGGTCTAAGTTAATTGCCTCTTGAAGGATTTTTTACGCTTCTTACCAACCTTGCCAACGCGACAACTCAAACAGCTAAGGCAACCAAGAAAAAATTATGATAAAGCGGAATTAGGCTTAATTTAGGCAGCTTCGCAGGGACGAGCAATCAATCCAGGGTAAGGTTCTAGGGCAAAGGGGCGATCGCTACTAGCTAAAAGGTGAGAATCACATACCCGCCAAAAATCTGTTTCAGTTTGCACCATTCTGATCGCTCGTAAAAAATGCCCTTCAGGATCAACACCTTGTCCAATGAAGTTTAAGTATTTCTTTAAATGATTTACCTTCGCTTTCTCTCGCAAATACTCAGGACAAGTCAGATTCGCCAAGTTCTGAATGTATTCATATACATCTGCTAAAGATACAACTGGAGCAGATTCGCCTGCAAAATATGCTCGAATTTGGGCAAAGATCCAAGGATTACGAATCGCATTTCTGCCTATCATTACGCCTGCGGCTTGGGTTTGATTTAATACTTTTTGAGCAGTTGCAACCGAAGAGATATTACCATTGGCTAAAACTGGACAATTTAGGCTTTTTACTGCCTCGCCGATTAAATCATAGCGAACTTCACTGTGATAACCTCCCTTAACCGTGCGTCCATGCAAACTCAGCAAATCAATTTGATAGAGATTAAGCAATTCTAGAATGCGGGTAAAATTTTCTATTCCATCAAATCCAATTCGCATCTTCACCGTAAATTTGCCAGAAATCTCTTGACGCAATGCCGCCAATATTCTCTCAATTCGGTCTGGATCACGCAACAACCCGCCACCCACATTCTTACGATATACTCTCGGTGCAGGACAGCCTAAATTTAGATCAATCCCAGCGATCGTGTATTTCTCCAATTCCTTGGCAGTTCTTACCAAATCAGGAATACTCTCACCAATCATCTGCGCAAATATGGGTTTACCTGTAGAGTTTTCGGTAATAGATTTGAGAATGTGTGCTTCCAAGCGAGAGTTGGCATAGACGCGAAAATATTCGGTAAAATAATAGTCAGGGCTGCCATAGCGATCAATCACCTGCATAAAAGCGAGCGTAGTCACATCTTGCATCGGTGCAAGGGCGGTAATTAGGGAATTGCACATCGGAAAGATAAGTGAGAATCTTAGTATTGCGGAACAGAAGGATCAACTAACTGAGAGTAAGCAGCAATGCCACCAAGAATATTTTTCACATTCGTAAAACCCTGACGCACCAACCAGGTGCACATTTGCGCCGATCTCATCCCGTGATGACATAAAACTAAGGTTTCGATTTGTGGATCAAATTCTTGCGAAATTTTTTCAGACCATTCTGCATATTCACTTAGGGGCAAAACCTGAAAACCTGGAATGTAAGCGATCGCGATCTCTTCGGGTTCACGCACATCGATCAACTGTAAATTTTGTGGCTTGAGTGAGAGTAATTCAGCTAATTCCTGCACTGAAATCTTACCAAAGCTGTCACCAAAAGAAGTATCTGTCATTTTATTTAAATTTATTTTTGTTGTGCCGGCGGTTGATTGAGTTCACTTTCAAATATTTGTTTAGGGTTCTCTATTTTTTAGATTACCAATTATCCCAGTCATTAGTTCTTTTCTCCCAGTCGTCTGCTTTTGGCGGTTGATATTGAGTTTGGGAAGTTGGTTGAGATTTGGGCTGAGTTCTAACTTGAGTTTGCTTTTTGGCTTGAAAGCGATCGCTAGGTTCAGGTTTTTTAGTAGTTTTGGCTTGAGGTTGGTTAGATTTTTTCGAGCTATTAGTCGATGCGTTGCTTTTAGTTGAATCAGGATTTGCATTGACGGTAGAACTCCAACTTAAGATTTGCAGAATTGTGACCGCTAATCCGCCTAATCCCGCACAAACAACTAAGACTAAACCTACGGGCAGATTGACTGATTGCCAGATTAAAAAATTGATTGAAACTAATTGCAAATTTTGACTGGCAAAAATCGCTACTGCCACCAATAGCCAACTGAGTAAAAAATACAGCCCAATCCGAATCATAGGTAAGTGTGACTAAGTAAAATTAAAACCTGAAAGCGTGATCTAAAACCCATTACGGGGCTGCGCCCTGCGACCCTAATCATTACCAGTTTACTTAAACTGATCTAGTGATGGAGTTTCAGTTAAAAAATGTCCAAATTCTTCTACAAAACAGTTATTAAAGATCGCATCGCGCATTCTCTGAGTAAAGCGAATTAATTCAGTAATATTGTGAATCGCAATCAAAGTAAAGCCTAGCACTTCTTGGGATTTGAATAAATGATTCAGGTAGGCTCGACTAAAATTTTGGCAGGTATAACAGGGACAAGTTGAATCGATTGGGGTGAAATCAGTCCGATATTTGGCATTTTTGATATTCCATCGACGGGATTCGTTATCGCCTAAATGTAAGCGATCGCTCTCGGTAGTGGTCAAAACTGCTCCATGTCGAGCTAAGCGAGTAGGAATCACACAATCAAACAAATCAATGCCAGCCGCCACAGCTTGTACCATTTCACGGTGAGTACCGATGCCCATCAGATAGCGCGGTTTATGTTCGGGCAGAAGCGGCGTAGTAGAGCGGACAATTTTTTCGATCAGTTCAGGTGGTTCGCCTACACTTACCCCGCCGATCGCGTAGCCCACTGCATCAAAGCCACTCAGTTCCCTTGCTGATCGCTGCCGCAAATCTAGAAATACTCCCCCCTGCACAATTGGGAATAGGGCTTGATCCCCAGGTCTTTGGTGCGCTTGGAAGCAACGTTCTAGCCATTTAGTGGTGCGAATACTAGCCTGGTCAACTACCTCTCTCGTAGCGGGATAAGGAGCACATTCATCAAATGCCATGATTACATCTGCGCCCAGTTTGTTTTGAATCTCAATCGATTTTTCGGGTGAAAGATAGATCAGTCTGCCATCACGGGGCGAGCGAAAAGATACACCTTGATCGTTGATTTCTCGAATCTCACTTAGGCTAAATACCTGGAAGCCGCCTGAATCAGTCAGAATCGGACCATGCCAATTCATAAATTTATGCAAGCCCCCTGCCTCGGCAACTAGATCTTCGCCTGGTTGAATATGCAGGTGATAGGTATTCGCCAACACCATCTGCGCTTCACAATCCTTTAGTTGAGCGGGGGTGACGGTTTTCACATTTGCTAGGGTGCCCACGGGCATAAATTTTGGCGTATTTATTTCACCGTGAGGCGTGCGAAAAGTTCCTGCCCTGGCTCCAGTTCGGGGGCATTGATGCTCTAACTTGAAATCAAATG
>JBBRVV010000273.1:0-3658 GCA_038246525.1 Pseudanabaenales cyanobacterium | reverse complement strand
GCATTAGCCAGGCTATTAGCTAGTTTTTTAGGAGGATTCTGTACCATTCCTTTATTTACCCAAAATCAGCTGAAGACTTAGCATTTAGGTTAGGCATTTAATTACTAACCAAGTTCTTGATCGCTTTCACAATCTCATCTTTGGTAAAAGGTTTGGTCAGATATAAATCTATACCTTGTTTCATACCCCACATTTTGTCTAGATCTTTATCTTTAGACGTACAGGCCACAATCGGAATATTTTGAGTCTCAGGATTTTTCTTTACCCCACGACAAAGTTCTAAGCCGCTCATACCTGGCATTACCAAATCGGTAATAATTAGATCAGGCTTGCGAGTGCCAATTTTAGTCATTGCCTCTGCGCCATTTACGGCTTCTTCTACTTCATAACCGCCTTCTTTGAGATAGCTGGCAATTAACTGGCGTTCGGATGCGGTATCTTCTACAACTAAAATTAATGTCATTTATAAGGCCTGGAATTCACTAAAGTTCACAAAATTGAATGGCTTAGAATCTATCTTTTCTTATCACTATTTTGTGACTAAAGGATAAAAACCTCAAATTTTACTTGTTTAAAAAAGATAGCGGAAAGCGATATTCAATAAATCAGTTTGACTAAAAGGTTTGGTGAGATAGTCATTAGCACCGACGAGCTTAGCCTTGGCGCGATCAATTAATCCTTTGTTGCCAGTTACCATTACCACTGGTGTTTCTTTCAGCATCGATGACTTTCTAATCAATGAACACAACGTATAGCCATCGACATTTGGCATGCCCACATCCATCAAAATCAGGTCGGGTTTAATCGTGGTCAGCTTCAGCAATGCCCGCATGGAATCATTAATTGTGTAAACTTGAAATTCATCGCCTGACAAAAACCGACTGATCTCCCCTAACATGGCCGCACTATCATCTATGCAAGCAATTTTCCAGGTTTTTTGGGCTACCGCTCCAGAAATAACAGTACCTTGTCCTAAATCTTCATCCGTTGAAATATTTGAATTGTCGATGACAGGGGCATCAGTAACTGAAGGAAGTGGAACAAAACGGGGCAATAGATCGAATGGTGGTAAGGGATCTCGCAAGATGATCGCACCCTTATCGGCTAAGCCATAGAGTTTTTGAGCGATCGCTAACTCATCTTTATTCATCAGCACAGCCAATTGATGGAAATTAAATCCCTTCAACATCGGCGCTAACTTTTGTAACAGAGTGGCAGATACTAGCTTTTTGGCTTCTTTTTCACTGGCAAAGTAAGGTCGCTGATAGGGAGAGGAAATGCGGGAGGCAAGCGATCGCCAGGATTGGATTCTTTTTTGGATAGATTGACTCAAGGCTGCGGCTTCGATCCGCCCAAAAGCCTGAACAGATTCCAGTGGCTCAACTATTTGCTTGTATTTAGTTAGATCAATTTGCGAGAAGGATTCTAGAGTTTCTTGGGTCATGCGCATCACCAACTTGGTAGCGATCGCTGGAGTGATGTAATTTTGAGAGACTAACCAGGAAACGGCTTGATACTCGGCGGCAAGATTTATATCTGGTAAAGTGGCATCGGTAAAATTGAGGCAAGCTTGAACCAAAGCTTTATCCTTGAGCAAGGGTGCTTCGTGGCTAGAGCGACGCAGATGACGTTCTAATCGTTCAAAGGGATTGAGAGTATTTGTGGCATAAATTACTTTTCCCAAATCAAAATAGATGTACCAGGTCATCTTAGCGCCGACAAATTTTAAGCTCTGTTGCCTCGTTCGACTGTTGGGCTGATGATTGAAAGATGCGCCAATTTCTACCAAACGCTCTAAGGCGCTTATCTCAGGAATTGTAGTAGAAGCAACAGAATTATTGTCTAAATTGGCATCAGAAGGAGGTTCGGAGCCTAAATCACGCTCCAAAATAACTGTGGATCTAGAGGATGTTAATTGCGAATGTGAGGTAACTTGCATGAATTAATCTATTTGATCTTATTGATATATTTAATTTTTATTGAAATAAACAAGCTAGACAGCCTTCCCCAGATCGGACGAGAAAACCACAGTAATCAAAATCATTGAAGTCTAAGCGCGAAAGCTAATTTGACAATACGGTGAAAAACTATATACATTTGTACATAGCAGCACATTCACAAACTTCATCCTTTTCGCACTTGCATATATTAGCTTGATATGTAGGTAAAAGTACACATTCATGTCTCCAGTAAGACCTGAACCATAAATCGTAGAATGGGACAGAACTATTGATCTGAGCGTACTGTGAATCTTAATTATTCAATTTTCAAAGTATTTCTAATTTTTAATTTATCTTTGTCTGGCTTAGGACTCTTTGGCGCAACCTCTACCTTTGCCCAACCTCTTACCCCTGCCAAAGTATCAGATTTAGTTAGACAGGGACGGGCAGCTTGGGATCGGAAGGATATTGATGGCGCGATCGCTGCTTATCGTCAGGCAATCACCTTAGAGCCAAGAAATGCTCAACTTTACATCAGCTTAGGCTTTCTGCTCACCCAACAATTTAGTTACACCGAAGCGATTTCCTATTTAGAGCAGGCGACTCAATTAAATAATCGTAATCCCCGTGCTTTTACTGCCCTTGGTTTTGCCCAGGCTCAACTCGGTAACTATCCTGCCGCCGCGATCGCCTATGGTCGGGTTTTGGAATTGGAACGGAATAATCCAGATGCCTTGCAGGGTTTAGCATTTACTCAGACCCAACAGAATGATTTAGTAGGCGCAATTTCTACCTATCGGCGGATTTTGGTGGTTAATCCCCGAGATGTGAAGGCATATCTAAATTTAGGTTATCTGGTACAGCGGCAGGGAGATTTTAAGCAAGCATTTAGTTTGTTTAGCAGAGCAAATAGGATTTCTGCCCAAAATCCTGATGTAATCTTTGCCTTGGGAAGTCTATTGGACGCTCAAAATCAGCCTCAGTTGGCAATTCAGAAGTATCGACAGGTGTTGCAACTGAATCCTAATCACAGTGATGCCAATGTCGCGATCGCTCAGATTTTGGAAAAGCAAAAAAATTGGGATGGCGCAATCTCTGCCTATCGGCGTAGTGCCATTTCTAACCCCAGGGATAAGCAGATTTATAAAGCGATCGCTAGTGCCTATTTACAAAAGAATTCCCTCCTAGATGCGATTCTTGCCTACCGTCAAGTTTTAGAGATCGATCCTCAAGATGCTGCTGCTCATTACGCTTTGGGCTTAAGTTTATTCCAACAGAAGCGTTACAGTGAATCCCTAAGATCCCTGGAATTTGCGGAAAGATTCTACAGTCAAACTCGCAATGATCAAGCTGCCCTTGAGGTAAGAAAGTCGATTACTGAAGTTAAAGCGAATATTCGTTCTTAATTTAACTCTTGTTTTAACCCTTAGTTCAACTCCTTAGTAATCCTGCAAAGCATAGACCTCAAGCGAACCAGACTGAAGCGATCGAATTGCGGCAATTGTTGCTTTTGCACCTGCAAGGGTAGTAATCACAGGAATTTTGTAGGCTAGGGCAGTACGGCGAATTAATTTTCCATCTAGATTAGCTTCTTCGCCCGAAGGGGAATTGACGATTAACTGAATTTGATTATTTTTAATCACATCGCTAACGTTCGGTCTGCCTTCGTGAATCTTCAAAACTTGAGCGCTGTCAATGCCATTGCGACTTAAAACTTT
>JBBRVV010000272.1:0-3664 GCA_038246525.1 Pseudanabaenales cyanobacterium | reverse complement strand
TTAGAGGAATTTGTTGACCTATTAGCAGAGCGAATTACCGCCCTCGGTGGATATGCTATGGGAACTACACGAGTTGCAGCCAAGCAGTCCGAATTACCTGAGTATATATTTGAGGCAGTGGACAGCATGGATCATGTGATCGCCTTGGCTGAACGCTTTTCCATCTATGCTAAGTCTGTGCGTCATAGAATTGAACAAACTGACGAATTGGGAGATGCAGTTACGGCTGATGTCTATACCGAAGTTTCGAGAGCGATCGATAAGCGTCTGTGGTTCCTAGAAGCGCATTTACAGCGCTCATCTATTCCTGGTGGAACGATGGCAGGAGATTCAAAGCCAGAGAATGCCAAAGTTGCAGCGAAGTAAATAGAAGTCAATATTAGTTTAGTTTTCTTTTTCTATCTCTTCTGCTTCTATGTTTTCACTAATGTAGAGAAAGATATAGCTAATATTAGAACAAATATTTAGTTTGTAGGTTTGAGGGCTATGCCTCCATTACGAGTTTCACCCCTCAATCCTGTCACAATTAAAATCAATGTTTGTACTTAAGCAGATTAATTATAAAATACGGAAATGACAAACATTAATCCTGAAATTAATAAGCCCGAAATTAGTAAGCCTGAAATTAATAAATCTGAGATTATGAATAATACTTTATTCGACAAAACTTTTCGCGATCGCAGCGGCAATATCGTTTTAGGACAAACACCAAATTTAATCATAATTCTCTGGTTTGCAACTATCATTCTTAAGCTGGTTTTTAATATAGGTAAAGTTAGTTCGCTATTAGAAGTTCTATCCTTTGGCTTTCTCTTCACTTGGGCTTGGGAAGAACTAACTGAGGGCGTAAACTATTTTCGACGCGGATTGGGTGCGGTAGTGCTGCTAGCAATGATTGTTACCAAAGTTTCTAGCTCCATAGAAACTTAACTACAATTACTCAACCATAGGCTATTATTCCCAGAGGAGCCTACATAGGCTTAATACCATAGCTTGAGGTTGGGCGGATGTCTAGAGGCATTGCAGAGGGAATTACTGATAAAGCCAGTTTAGATCAGGCTATTAATTATAAAGTTAGTTCAAGCCCAGAGATTGAATATAAAAGGACTGAGTATAAAGATTCAGAGGCTGAATTGAAAGCTACATTGCAACGCGATCGCTTGCTCGGAGAAGTTGCCCTTCGCATTCGTCAATCCTTAGATTTATCCCAGATCCTTGACACCACTGTAGCTGAATTACGTCAATTGCTTAAGGCAGATCGGGTTTTCATTGGCTACCGCGATGGAATCGATAGCGGCAAAGTTGTAGCCGAGTCGGTCGATCCCAGCTTTCCTTCGGTAATTCCCTGGACTTGTGACCAATCCAAGGTGAAAGAAGCAGCAGAAATGTTTGCCCAAATGCCTGCCCTAATTTTGGATAATGTATGGGAGTCGCCCCAATCGGATGATGATCTGGAATTTTGTCGCCAGTATCAAGTTCAAGCCGCATTGCTCGTACCTATTTGGTTGGGGAGCGAGTTTTTTGGCGTAATTGTAGTGCATCAGTGTGATTCTCCTCGCCATTGGCAAATCTCTGAAGTAGACTTTTTAGAAAAACTTGCTACTCAAGTGGCGATCGCGATTCAACAGGGACAACTCTATAATCAAGTTTGCGGATTAAACTGCAGCCTAGAACGCCAGGTGCAAGAACGGACATTACAATTGCAACAACGTCTAGAAGAATTGCAAGAATTAAGTGAATTGAAGGACTTCTTTCTACAAGCGATTTCCCACGATCTGCGTACCCCAATTATGGGAATGCTGTTAGTTTTGCAAAATCTGCTCAAAACCGATAGTTCTCAAGTAACAATTGCCCGCACCACGATTGAGAGAATGCGCCAAAGCACTGATCGTCAACTGGAGATGCTGAATACCCTACTAGATACCCATGCCTTAGAAGTTGGGGCAACCCAATTCCAATTTACGCCTATCTCTATCGAGCAGTTAATTGAATCTACACTGACGGAATTAGAACCACTCTTAGAGAAAAATCAAACTAATTTAGTGATTGTAATTCCGCCAAATCTGCGACCTATTCAGGCAGATCGCCATCAAATTCAGCGAGTTTTGGAGAATCTGATTACCAATGCGCTGAAGCATAATCCGCCAGGGCTAAATCTGCGAGTAGGAATTGAGCTATGGGAAAATCCGCAAAAGTTATGCTGCTTTGTGGAAGACGATGGGATAGGAATTGAACGAAGCGATCGCTTATTTGAACGATATGGCAAAACCATGCGCTATAGCGCGGGAATCGGTTTAGGCCTATATTTATGTCGTCAGATCATCGAAGCCCACGGCGGTGAAATCGGCGTTGAGAGCGAGGCGGGAAAGGGCGCAAAATTCTATTTTACTTTGCTGATAGATTTTCCAACTTCTTCAATCTAATTAAACTCAACCCATCGTCTACAGGTAAAATAATTTGCTCTACTCTATAGTCTTCAGCTACTACCTGATTAAATTCAGCGATCGCCTGGGCGATTTTGGATTTTGGCGCAAACACTTCTCCCTTGAATAAGGTATTGTCCACACAGAGAACTCCTTGGGCTTCGAGCAAATTCCCATCCAGAATCAATTGATAATATTCTAAATAGGCGCGCTTATTCGCATCCAAAAAGATTAAATCAAAAACTTGCTCTTCTTTAATCAACTGTTTTAGAGTTTCCCTGCCATCTGCCAGCCTGATCTCAATTTTGGCAAAGTGCGGCGTATCCCTTAATAATTTCTCAGCAATCTCTACCACCTGGGCATCATGCTCACAGGCAATCACCCTGCCATCCTTGGGTAATGCTTCAGCGATCGCTAAGGTGGCGTACCCCGTGAACATGCCAATTTCCAACACCCGCTTAGATTTAGTAATTTGCACCAAACATTTGAGTAACTGCGCTTGGAAAGGACTGGACTGCATGCTTGGCTTGAGCGGATTTTTAATCTTTTTTGCTTGATACCACTGCGCCCAGGGCTGATTTTGAGTGGCTAGGGCGATTAGATCTAACCCTGCCGATGGTGCAGCGCTGTACTTAGTTATATAGGAATCTAGCCCAGCCGCCAGAGTTCTTGCTTGATCCAGATAGGACTTTAGCTCTGCCGAAAGTTGTTCTTTCTGTGCCAGGCTGTCCGCAATTTCCAAACAATCGATCAGAACCTCTAGAGGAGTATTTGCGTGATTATTTTTGTTGGTCATACATATATCTGAAGATATAGAAGCTTATGTCATGAGCTTAACAAGATCCTAAGTTTCGTAGTATCTGTAGCTGCAGAGCATTTTTCTAGATGCACCAATTTACAACCCGCTTAAATCAAATCTACGAAAGTAAAGTAATGAAAATTGGATCTATCGCATCCTTGACTACTGCTTCAATTTTAGGACTATTAATTTTGGGACTAGTAATGGCAAGCAACAGCTTAGTTCAATCTAAGCCCGACGCAATGAAGCCAGATGCTACTAAAAATATCGATGCTCCTGCAAGGCTTGATGCTGCCATAACCGAACTAGCTACTCCTTTCCCACTATCAAAATAGACCTTGGTGAAATGGGGTTAAGGGGTGAAAATCCTTGGTGGGGGGGGGGCCCCCCCACCCCCCACAAAAAAAAAAAATTTAAGGGTAGGGGGTTAGAAGTATTTAAC
>JBBRVV010000271.1:0-3680 GCA_038246525.1 Pseudanabaenales cyanobacterium | reverse complement strand
TGCCATTCCCAATTTGGAACCAATAATAATTGTATTATCTTCCCTTGCCATCCTTACCCAGCGCAGTTGATCGTCCTCTTCGAGCGAAATTGCAATCAAACCGTTGTTGCGAATATTGGCAAAGGCCGAAAGCTTAGTTTTTTTAATAAATCCGCCAGCAGTTAACATCACTAGGAATTGATCTTCGCTAAATTCGCTGACTGATAGCACCGAAGTAATTTTCTCACCTGTGGCAATTTGCAACATCTGAATGATCGCTGCACCCCTAGCATTACGGCTGGTTTCAGTCAGTTCATAGGCTTTGATGCTATAGACTTTACCGCGATCGCTAAAGAAGAGAATACTGTCATGGCTACGACAAGATAGAAAATGCTCAATTGCATCATTATCTTTAATCGAAGCACTAGCTTTCCCTCTTGTGCCGCGATTTTGGGCAGCAAATGTATCCATTGGTAGGCGTTTAATATAACCCTGCTCAGTAACCAAAACCAAGGTTTCACGATTTGCGATTAGGTCGGCAGTATCAATATCTCCTTCTGCATCGAGAATCCGCGATCGCCGTGGTGTGGCAAATTCGGCTTTAAGTAAGGTTAATTCTTCCCTAATAATCGTTAATACTCGCTGACGATTTGCCAGAATATCTTGTAGATCGGCAATCTTCAAACTCAATTCTGAGTGTTCTGCGCGAATCTTATCTGAATCTTGGTTAGTCAGTCGCCGCAACTGCATCCCTAGAATTCCATCTGCCTGGGCTTCAGAAAGTGCATAGGTAGCAATCAAATCTTGTTTGGCAGTAGCACTATCATCAGCGTTGCGAATCAAGGTAATTACCACATCTAAGTTGGCGATCGCGATCAGCAAACCTTGAAGTAAATGGTCTCGCTCAGCCGCTTTATTTAGCTCAAATTGGGTACGACGAACAATTACTTCGGCGCGAAAATCCAAGAAAATCTGCAAGAAATCACGCAAACCGAGGGTGCGAGGCTGACCATCTACCAATGCCAACATATTGCAGCCAAAGCTGGTTTGTAATGGCGTAATTTTGTAGAGATTATTCAAAACTACTCGTGGATAAGCATCACGCTTTAATTCAATCACCAATCTCATGCCATCGCGATCGCTCTCATCTCGCACATCCGAAATTCCTTCCAACCGCTTCTCATTCACCAGCTCGGCAATCCGTTCAATAATCGCCGCTTTATTCGACTGATAGGGCATTTCAGTGATGATAATTGCTTCACGATCTGGGCGACCAGGATTAGAAATAGTCTCGAAGTCTGCTACTGAGCGCATGGTAACCGAAGCTCTACCACTTTGATAGGCTTCTCTAATTCCTTCTCTGCCCAAGATATATGCACCTGTAGGGAAATCTGGCCCAGGAATGTACTGCATTAGTTCTAGGTTGGTCAAGAGCGGATCGTTCACCAACGCGATCGCGCCATCGATCAATTCGCCTAAGTTGTGGGGCGGAATATTAGTTGCCATACCCACAGCGATGCCCGAAGAGCCGTTTAATAAAAGCTGAGGTACACGGGCGGGAAATACTAGCGGTTCTTGTTGTGAGCCATCATAGTTGTCACCATAATCTACGGTGTCGGACTCAATATCTTGAAGTAAAGCTGACTGCGCCAAACGGGTGAGTTTACATTCGGTATATCGCATAGCGGCGGGAGGATCATCATCCACACTACCAAAGTTGCCATGTCCATCTACCAAGCGATCGCGCATCGAAAAGTCTTGAGCCATCCGCACTAGGGCTTCATAGACTGAGCTATCACCGTGGGGATGATATTTACCAATCACATCACCGACTACGCGGGCGCATTTGCGGAAAGGGCGTTCAGGCGTTAGCCCCAACTCGTGCATCGCAAAAAGAATACGGCGATGAACAGGTTTTAGCCCGTCACGGGCATCTGGCAAGGCCCGCCCCACAATCACGCTCATAGCATATTCCAGATATGACCGCGACATCTCGCCACGTAGGTCAGTCTGAATGATGCGGTCTTCGGGTGGGTGAGTCGATTGGGTCATGGGGGTTAAATACTAGCTAAAAGAGCCTACGTCTATTATAGATGCTAAGGTTCATATCCCAGCTTAGGCTTAGAATTGGATCAGCCATTAACTCAAGAACTTTATGGTGATTATCCCCCTAACCGATCGGCTATTGACGGCTGAAGAGCTACCCCACTCTGACGATACCCCCGTGGATAACGAACTGCAAAATGACATCCCTAATCTGTTACTTAACTTGTTGCGAGTAGTTTGGGCAGAGCATTCGGATTGGTTTTGGGGCGTAGATATGGGAATCTATTATGAGCCTAATTTGGAAGAACCAGCCAAATCTAAAGTAATCGTGCCTGATGGATTTTTAGCTCTAGGCGTTCCCAGATATACAAATGAAGGCGGTCGTCTCAGCTATTTACTTTGGCAAGAGCAGAATATTCTGCCAATTTTAGCCTTAGAAGTAGTTTCGCAAAAATACAATAATGAATATGAAGACAAGTTAATTGCCTATGAACAATTAGGAATTCTCTATTATGCGATCTACAATCCCTTAGCTCAGAAACGCGGCAGACATAAAAATCGACAATCTTTAGAAGTCTATAAACTTGTAAATAGCAAATACCAGCTTCAAACTGGAAATCCCGTGTGGATGCCAGAAATTAATTTAGGAATTGGCTGTGAATTCCAGAATCATCCTGCATGGGCAAGAGAATGGGTTTTTTGGTATGACCAAAGCAGCAAAAGATATTTGACCGAAAGCGAAAAGTTGACAGCAGCCGAAACAGCAACCCTGCAAATGTTCCAAGCTAAAGAAAAGTTAGCCTCATACCTGCGATCGCTAGGTATCAACCCAGACGATATTACTAAATAATTCTTCCTTTGTTTTTTTAATTCAAGTTGGCGAAATTAAAGGGAGCGGTGAAGTTGTTGTAACGAATGCGTAAACGTTGATCAAACTCCTGATCTAGTTGTTCTACGGCTGCGGCAAACTTCTCTTCCATCTCCCAATCGATTAAGAATGAAGCGTTGTAAACCATACTTTCAGTCAGCAATTCACCTTCTACATATTCATGGCATAGAGGACGTAGTAAAGCTAAAAAGCTGGTAATAATTTCCTGCTGTCGCGCTTCCAGGCAAGCTTCTAATTCCTGCCCGATGTTGATCGCTTCATCCATACTCAGGGTTTTGCCCAAGAGCGACTCTTTTTTTTGCCTCAGCGGAATATTCTCTTCCATTAGCAGATTCAATTCAGTTACTTGATTCCAAAATAGTTTGATTCCCACTTCTCTTTTGCCTTGAAGATTGGCTAACAGAGCGGTAAGGGTTTCTTTATGTTGATCAATTAAATCTTGCTCTACCTCTGCCCAATCATTAATTACTAAACCAAATTGTAAAGGTAAAGGGACTACGCGCTCTGGTTCCAATGCTCGCATCAGGGCTTCAATTGCGGTTTCATGGGTGAGTAAATTAGCTCGACTAGCGAGATAGTGCTCTTGTTTCGCCTCACTGTAAGCGATCGCAAAGGGTGAAATCTGCCAAAACTGTATGACCTGACCATCCATTGCCTGAATTGCAAGTTCTGAAACTTGGTCTAGGTATTGTTCGCCAATGATTGCGTAGAGATATAAGCCCATTAAATCTTTTTGTGCTAACTAAACTAGAAGTTATCTTACCCC
>JBBRVV010000270.1:0-3686 GCA_038246525.1 Pseudanabaenales cyanobacterium | reverse complement strand
GGTACTTATTTGGTCTTCTAGGCTCAGCTTTGACTTTACTCCACCTTTACCTTTTTGCTTCTCAGCTTCTTTCATTATTCCTACCATTTCCTCATGCGTTTGTCTTTGAACTCCGTATAACCGCTTAAAGTCTTGTTCGGGCTCAATGCTACGCCTGGCAAATATCACAACTGCTTGCCAATCCTGCGGTGGGTTGTACTGGTTGAGATAAATGTGAATTTCTGCTAGCAGTTCCCAGTAAAAGTTGGGATTCCTTTGCTGCTGAACTTCGACAAAGTAAATTAGCTTGCCTAAGATTTCGGGCATGAAGATGCCATCGAAGCGAAAGGCTTTTTCTTTGACTTCGGCGGAGATAAATTGATAGCCTTCGGCATTCTCTACTGGTTGTCCGAGTAGCTCGAATAGCAAGGAATTAAAGGTCAGAAATAGTTGGTAAAAGATGGTATCGGTGCGCATGATTAAGCTATGGGCGATGCTAAGTTTTCTACCAAGCAGCGATCAAAGTCGGGAATACTGGAAAAATCTAATAGAGCTTCTCCCAGTTTTGAGCTGGATTGCGGGGTTGAAGACGTGATCAATCAGGTCTTGGATCTCAAGCTTGAGGTTTAAAAGGACGACACCGAGGTTTTAAACGTGGATCACGCGGTTATTTACCTAATTGCCGAGGTTAGAAATGCCCATATTCCCAAATAATCTTTTGGCATAACGTTGCCAGCCAATCAAGAAAATACTAATTATTAATAATAGTGACGTGAGCCAGTCGCCCCAAATCACATAGAGCGTCTTGGTTTGTCTGAGATAGACAGTCTCAGCATGAAACTCATAGGTATTTAAGCCAGAGAGCCAGATTGTGCGCCCATTGGGATCGACTATGCCCGAATAGCCAGTATTGGTTGCTCTTACTGCCCAGCGATCGCTTTCAATTGCCCGCGCTACATCTTGAGCATGGTGTTGGGCAGGCATCGGTGCAGCATAGTGAGCATTGTTAGAAGCTGTGAAAATAATTTGACCACCCTGGTTAGCTTGGTAGCGGAAATGTTCTGGATAGGCGGACTCGTAGCAAATCCCGATAATTACTCTACCCCAAGGAGAATCTACCAATTGGCGATCGCCACCTGGTTCAACTTCACCGCGCAGAGGCGAAAGACGTTTAATTATGCCACCCAAAATTGATTTGAAGGGAATAAACTCACCAATCGGCACCAAGCGCACTTTGTCATACTTAGCTAAAACCTCAGTGCTGCCATTTACCAAAAATAAGCTGTTGGTGTAATTCAAATAATCGGTTTGCGATCGCCCAAAACCACCTAACCAAGTTGGAATCGGCTGCTCAGAAATAGCTTGATCGAGTTTTTCTCTTTGGAATGAAGTATCAGGAAATAAAAGCGGAATAGCGGTTTCGGGCGTGAGAATTAAATCTACTTTTTGATTAGCTAATTTTTTGTAAGCCTCGGTGTAATGAGCGATCGCTAAATCTAAGCCATTAGTTTTTAGCTTAATCGGGTTGGGAATATTGCCCTGAATGATTCCCGCTTTTAAGGCTTGTCCATTACTTGAGTTCAGATCAGATTGCATCACCAAGCCACCATAGCCGCAGATAGTCAAGCTTAAAATTCCAGCCGCCAGCCAGTAACGTTTATTTTGCCAACCTTCGCTCAAAAGTCCATTTATCGCCACGATCGCGGCGGTTACGGTTTGTTGCCCTGATAGCTTGCTGATTTGGAGCATGATTAAATTCTGTGGACTTTGGCTATAACCTAACGCTGTCCAATAAAGTGCGCCCCAACTCCAAATCATTTCCAAAGTACAAAATAAAGCGCAAGCGACAATTATCCTGGCAACTACAGGCAGTTTAGGCGTGAGCCAAGCCATCATCCCCGCCCAGATAGAAACTAGAATCAATCCCCAAACCGTAATAAAAAGCCAAACTCCGATCGCGATCGCTAAACTCGCCAGCCAAGGCACACCCAGCCAAGTCATCGGATGAATGCCAGTGATCCAAAACAATGCCATGCCATGATAAGCAAAACCCCAAATTCCACCCGCGATCGCTGCCTGTTTAATCGATAATCGTTGGCTTAGCCACCAAAGCGGCATCAGGGCAATCCAGGCAAAGCCCCAAAGTTCGAAAGGAGCTACGGTTAGTCCCATCAAGATTCCACCTGCTAAAGCGATCGCCCAATTTTTATACATACAGCCCGTACATTAAGTCAGTCGCCTAACTTAACATAGAAAAATGCCTAGAAAAATCAGGCTGAAGTCCCTTTTGGACATCGTTCCACAAATTGCTACAATCTGCCCATGCACCCATCCGAATGTTATCGTCAGTTAGGACTTGCACGTACCGCCAACTTTGAGGAAATCAAGCTGGCCTATCGGCGTTTGGCACGCAAATATCACCCCGATATGAACCAAAACGATCAGAGTGCTGCCCAGAAATTTCGGCTGGTGCAGGAAGCCTATGAAGTCTTGAAGGAGTTACCTAAAGATGCAAATGGAGCAGTTATTGCGCCAAGATTTACTCATCCTAGCCCTGTCAAAGCACCCCAGCCTGCAAAAGTTAAAGTTGAAGTGAAGGTCGAACCTAAGCCATCTGCCAGATCTGCCGACAAGCCGCCTCACAAACCTCAAGCTCAGGACAAAGTGGCAATCTCAGTAGATCCAGAGGAAAAACTAAAGCAAGATATGATTCGTAAAGTACAAGACCTGTTGCGCCAAAAAAGATATCTAGTGGCAATCCCGATTGTAGAAGGTATGCGATCGCGGTTTGCTCAAGCCCCAGAAGTGATCCATTGGCAGGCGGTAGTCTATCAGCGTCAGGGGTGTGAACTTTTGATCGCAGGCAGACATAGGGAAGCAGAAATCTACTTAAATAAAGCTCTGAATACCGATCCTAAAAATCGTGAACTTTGTTTTGAAGTCAAACGCGATCTCGAACGTTTACAACAACGCAACCAAAAAGTACAGCAGTAATTTATACAGTCTATTGAAGGGCTATTGGAGACGAGTGGGCTTTGAGTCCCACATAAGGGGTTCACTTCCATTAGTCACCAAGCAGATCAGTGTAATTAATTTAGTGTAATTAATTTAGTGTAATTAATTTAGTGTAATTAATTTAGTGTAATTAAACTGAGATTGAAAAGTTAGCGACGAGTACCAAAGAAACCAACTGCTGGTTCGCCGTTTAGGTTACTGGAAAAAACATTATTTGCAGGTACAAAAAATACATCAGCCAGAATCTTGCCATTGCTCACCAAGCTAACTACTCCACCACTCTGAATCACGCCTTTAGTATGGTTGAGCGCCCATAAGTCAATGCCGCGATCGGCTTGAATTGTGATGTTTCCAGCCGCTAAAATATTTGCAGGTACTTTGGCGCTATCACGGTAAACAACTGATCCTGCTGCTGCCAAGGAAAGATTGCCAGTAGTGCTTAACTGTGGGCTGACTAAATATAAATTACCTTTGCTCAGTACTTGCACAATACCAGCGTTAGCAGAGTTTAGGAGCGAATCTCCAGCCTCAACAGTTTGCGCACCGACACTCTGGAATTTACCCTCTTGATTTTTGAAAGTAAAAATCCCATTTGCTGCGGTCGAAAGCCCTAAAGAGCCATCGGCATTTACTATCACTAAATTTGCTTCCACAACTCCATTTATGCCAGTTAATTGCTTTGCTAATTGAGG
>JBBRVV010000269.1:0-3693 GCA_038246525.1 Pseudanabaenales cyanobacterium | reverse complement strand
GGTGGCGGACAGTTGGCACAAATGATGGCGATCGCTGCCCAAAAATTGGGAGTAGAATTAATTGTCCAGACTGAAAACTCTAACGAGCCAGCCGTGAAATTTGCCAAAAGAGTAGATACTCTAGCTGAATTAGTAGCAAATTGCGATGTGATTACCTTTGAGAATGAGTTTGCCGATCTTGATGAATTAGAAGAGTTTGCGGCTCATGGGGCTATATTTCTCCCTTCTATTCCAATCTTAAAGATTTTAGTAGATAAATATGAGCAGCGAGTTTTCTTGAGAGCGCAAGGAATTTTAGTGCCAGATTTTTTTGCCGTAAATAATCAAACAGAGCTAGAATCTGCATCTCAGGCTTTGGGATTTCCATTGGTAATCAAAACTCGCAGGCATGGCTACGATGGTAAAGGCACAGAAATTATTCATAATCAAACTGAATTGTTATCAGCTTGGCAAAAAATGGGTGAAAATAATCTCTTACTAGAGGCATTCGTTCCCTTTGAGCGAGAGTTAGCAATCATGGTAGCAAGAAATGAACAAGGGGGAATGGTTCTTTATCCCGTAGTAGAAACTGAACAGAAAGATCAAGTGTGTGTAAGAGCGATCGCCCCAGCAGATATAAGTTCTGAAGTAAAGGCGGAAGTAGAAAATATCGCCCATCAAATTGCCACAACTCTTGACCTAGTAGGCATACTAGGCATAGAATTATTTCTCTCAGCCAATGGCAAAGTGCTGGTGAATGAAATTGCGCCCCGTGTGCATAATTCTGCCCATTACTCGATTGAAGGCTGTGATACTTCTCAATTTAGTCAGTTAGTCCGAATCTCTAGTGGAATGCACTTAGGAACTCCCGATCTAATTGTAAATGCTGCCGTGATGTTAAATCTATTGGGTTTTGAGGAACGCGAAAGCGATTATGCAGAAGTAAGAGCAAAAATTGCCAAGTTAGCTTCAGTCTATGTGCATTGGTATGAAAAAGATAAATCTATAAATGGTCGAAAATTAGGTCATGTAAATGTATTTGGAATTAATCGAGAAGCAGCCCTTAACTTAGCAACAGAAGTAGAAAATCTTTGGTATGGACAGAATGCTCAGAAATAATGCTTAGTAATGTGGTAAATAAATATGTGAACAAAAGTAACTTAAATCAGATCTGGGGTAGATAATGCTGGCAGTGGCAATCTTGGCGGCGGGCAAAGGTACACGCATGAAGTCCGATCTTCCTAAAGTCTTACAGGAATTGGGTGGGCGATCGCTAGTCCAGTGGGTATTGAGCACGGCAAAAACCATCAAACCAGATCGTAGTTTAGTAATTGTGGGCTATGGTGCATCCCAAGTGCAAGCCGCTTTAGTGGATGAGCCAGATGTAGAATTTGTATTACAAGCTGAGCAGTTGGGTACAGGTCATGCAATTCAACAATTGCTTGCGCCTTTAAAAGATTTCGATGGCGAATTAGTGGTACTCACGGGCGACACACCGCTTCTGCGTTCGGAAACTATCGCTGATCTAGTTACTTCTCATCGCGATTGCCAGGCATCAGCTACAGTTTTAACTGCAATTTTGCCAGATCCCACGGGTTACGGTCGCGTATTCTGCGATCAACAAAATAAAATCGAGTACATCATCGAACATCGAGATTGCACCCAGGCACAGCGTCAAAATCGCCGCGTTAGTTCAGGCGTTTACTGCTTCAACTGGCAAGAATTAGCGATCGCTCTGCCGCAACTCACCACCAAAAACGATCAAAAGGAATACTATCTTACCGAAGTATTTAATTACATGAAGTCGGTTTATGCCTTTGATGTTCAAGACTACGAAGAGAGTTTTGGGATCAATGATCGGCTGCAATTAGCCCATGCCTATGCGGTTTTGCAAAGCAGAATCAAGGATAAATGGATGCGCTTAGGCGTAACCATGTTGTTGCCCGAAAGTATTACGATCGATGCCACTGTAGAGCTTGCCCCTAATGTTTCGATTGAGCCACAAACCCATTTGCGTGGCAATACCAAAGTCGGTTCGGGTTCAATAATTGGACCAGGTAGCACGATTATAGATAGCGAAATTGGCGAAAATGTGCAGGTCATATATTCAGTAATTGATTCAAGCAAAGTCGGCGATCGCTGTCGAGTTGGTCCTTATGCCCATGTACGCGCTCAGTCTGTAATTGCGAATGATTGTCGCTTGGGCAACTTTGTAGAAATCAAAAATAGCCAATTGGGAGAGAAGACTAATGCCGCTCATTTAAGTTATTTAGGCGATGCCAAAATCGGTAGAAAAGTGAATATTGGCGCTGGTACAGTCACCGCAAACTTTGATGGCTGGCAAAAACACCAAACTATGATCGGCGATCGCAGTAAAACTGGCTCTAACTCGGTACTGTGTGCTCCAGTAATTATTGGCGAAAATGTAAATATCGGTGCGGGTTCGGTAATTACCAAAGATGTACCAGACAATGCCTTAGCGATCGCCCGTGCCCATCAGATAAATAAGCAAGACTACTATGATTCAGATGGACGCAAAAAGTCTTAACTAGAGTCCTCCCATGCCTTCCATTATCAAAATTGATCCTAAGACTTTTCCCAAGCAATTATATTCCTTCAGTTTAGGCATAATCTTCAGCCTGAGTGGAGTTTGGCTGTGGCACTTCTTCAATCCGCCTACTCAAACCAAGGAGATTCAAACTAAGGAAATAAGTTCTCAACCAGTAATTAGAGCAGTAATTAGAGGCGTAAAAAAAGGAAACCTTCGCTTTGGTAATCGCACAAATCGGGCAGTTCGTCTAGTGTTGAGTAGCCCAAACTCGGCTGAGCCTCTACATTGGGATTTTGAACCAGGAGAAGGAAGTGAAGGGGGATTACTACTTTCTCTACCAAATCAAAAACCCCAAGTTCAACCTGGGGATCTAATTTTTATTTTTGCTACGGATGGCTCCCGCAATTACTGGAGTCAAATGGTAATGGATCAAGTAAATCCAAAATCAGAACAGGTTCTTTCCTGGAATAGCGATCGCCAAGAATGGCAAATGATCCTCAAACCCTGAGAAAACCTAGAGACAGCCTAAAGCTCAAACCGATCTAAGTCCATCGCTGCTGAGCCGCCGCGCTCTAATTCCACTAGCAATAGCCCCAACTGTCGCCACACCAGAAATGAAATTAGCAAAGTCACAATAATTGAAAGTGGATAGCCAATAATCGGCGGAAAGCCAAAAATCTCTAAGCCTGCTGCCAAAAATACGGCAATGCTAATCACAATTCCTAAGTATGGCAACTTGATTGGCGTACCGCGTAAATTTAACAATGTGCGAGTGGAACGATTGGTAGCCCATTCCTGCACCAATTGACGTAAATTCACTTCAAAGGTTTTACCGCATAATAAACCAGCTAAAAGTGCAGCTATAAATAAAAAGTAAGGCGGATTAGAGGAAAAATAATAAACAACGTTAGGATTCATTAAATTAATGTAACTGAAAATAACTATCTCAGTTTACATCTGCTTCACAAAACTTTCTCAAGCTGATTCAAAGTATTACCATTGACCTGATGGGTTTTTTAAAAATAGAACTGTTGTTGGAATTAGGTCGCCGAGCCAAGCTTGAATCTTATAGGTATCCTCTGGCGTTTGAGAGGTTAAATTTCCATCCCAATCATCTTCATATTCAATATTTTCATGTTTATAGTAAATTCTCAATTTGTAAG